>CAUZJA010000233.1:0-4368 GCA_963579925.1 Dehalococcoidia bacterium
GTAATATTTGATGGTCACTTGTTTGTGACCAAGTTGTGACCATTGTGACTATTCCGCAGCCAGCTCACGGTCGATCGCCGCAGCTGCTTGCTCCTGCATGCCAGGCATCAAGTGCTGATACACGTCCATCGTGAACCCAGCGCTGCTGTGTCCGAGACGCTCACTGACTACCTTGATGTGGATTCCCGCCGCAAGCAGCACTGACGCATGTAAACCCCGGAGGGAGTGGAGATTCTGTTTGGGCAGGTTGGTTGCCCGAACTATAGCCAGGAAGTGTTTTGAGGCTCGGCCGCTGTCATACGGCTGACCCAGCTCATCAGTAAAAACGTAACCGGTCTCTTCGTAAGCTGAACCCGCTACAAGATGTTGCTGTAATTGCCTGACTCGAATGTTCTTCAGAAGTTCGACAGGTCTGAGACTCAAACTGATATTGCGGCGACTTCCTCGAGTTTTGGGTGCACCTGCAACCAGACCCTGTCCGGTAATTCTCTGCAGCGTTTCGGCTACCCTCAGTTTACCGCCATCAAGATCAACGTTGTCCCACTTAAGCCCAGCGATCTCGCTGCGGCGCATGCCTGTAAGGGCGGTTCTGTCAGAACTCAGCGCTCAACCTCGAATATTAACTTTGGATCGACAAGAAACGTTGACTCCTTGAGTATAAAAACGAACATCAGACCGCCTCATTCGAGCATCAATTTGCCCCAGAGCGCTGAGCCCTGACAGATCCGTCTTGAGGTTGTCGATCCTGCCACTTTTCGAGTACTGCAATTAGCTGCCGTCCTTGGTCGTGAATTCCCTGAAGAAGAATTCGTTGCAGCCCGTGACAATATGCTCGAGATCGACCCATCCGGCTCGATTGCACGGATAGTTGACTCTGGGATCATGGCTTCGAACGAGCAGACCGGACAACTGCGGTTTACGAACTCATTCGCCAGACCATCTACGAATCAATTAAGACATCGGAGCTGCCTGAACACCATTACGCCGTGGCCAAGGATATTGAGCGGCAAAAAAGAGGTACAAGGTACAAGGTACAAGGGCAGAACAACAGCCTTCTTATTTGGCGCAGTACTACTGGATTGCCAGATCGATAGCAAGTCTGTACAGTTTGAGCAGATGGTGCTCTTACACGTTGGCCCAATTTGTTGATACAGGGCTTAAAAAAGTTTGAGCATCGTCAAATCAGACCCTCGACGGAATTGACGGTAAGTTCAAATTGACTGTCTTACCAGTCGATAATTATTTGGAGGAATAGTTAGATATGTTCAAGCAAAATGGCCTGAGATGGGCACTCGTTCCGTTGTTGTGTGCTCTGATGGTTGTGATCGCCTGTGCTAGTGATGACGAGGCCGCAGCACCGGCCGCCACAGCGGCACCAACCGCCAAAGCGGCATCAACCGCCGACGAAATTGCGAAAAAAGCGGCACCAACCAAACCAACGGTAGGCAAGCCAACCATCGCTCCCGTCAATGAAAAACGTGGCGGTGAGCTCATACGCGCAACCTCCCGCGTGCACAGGTGGTGGGATTACAACACGGACCCGATCTGGTTCGCACCACAGACGATGCAGCGGATCTACAGCAACCTCGTTCGTTTCGACCCCAGTGACGGGGCTACTATCATCCCTGACCTGGCGACTGACTGGTCAATCAGCGAAGATGCCACGACGTTCACATTCACTGTTCGTGACGATGTGAAGTGGCACGATGGGAAGCCGCTAACGACCGACGACGTTGTCGCTACATTTGAGAGAGCCAAGAGTCCGCCCGAAGGACTTAAGTTCGCGCGGTTGGCCTCCATGCTGCTGCTGGAATCGATCACCGCCAGCGGTGATCAGGTAATTTTCAAACTTCAAAGTCCTGACGTCGACTTCCTCCAGAACTTTGCAGGTGCATGGGGCATTATCCTACCCAAGCACGTACTTGAGATGGAAGGCGGTTTGAACGGACCTGATCGTATTATCGGATCAGGCCCGTATGTGATGGGTGAGCAGGAGCTAGAGTCTTTTATCACCACGCCAAAAAATCCAGACTTCTACAAGATGGCGCCCGATGGAAAGCCATACCCGTATCTGGATAAAATCACCACGGTCTCTCTGCCAGATCCGGAAGCCCGGATTGCGGCTCAGCAGACCGGTCGTGTCGATATATCAAGTTACGATCCTGCGGAATTCGTGGCGGCAGTGGGTGCATACAAGTCTATCGGTGAAGACAACGTACAGATGCAGGTATCCCCGCTTGCAGGGATTAACTACCTCGTCCTTAACTCAACGAAACCTCCGTTCGACAAACTGGAGGCACGCAGAGCGGCCTACCTGATCTTTGACCGCCTGCAAATGCAAAAGCTGTCGGCACTTCCATCCGGTGAGAATGCCACGATTGTCACCGGTTTCGCGGGAACGATCGACCCGTTGCTGGGCGAGATTCTCGGGATCCGTGAAGTTGCGGCTGAAACGCGCGCTGAAGTTCTGGCTGAAGGTCAGGCGCTTGCAGCAAGTGTGGGACTGGAAGGTTTTGAAATAAAATTCCAGTCAACTCCACCGTTCTTCCAGGAGATTGCACAGTTGGCAGCCCAGGTACTTGAAGACGGTGGAATGGACATTGAAATGCGTATGCTCGATCGGACTGCGAACGTCGAGGCGACCAATTCAGGAGATTGGGTAGCCAGCGTAGGCACGCCGAACTGGACGTTACCCAGTGTGAGTGAGGCTTTCCGAACCGCGTATCTGCCGGACGGATCAAACGGTACATTCGGAGCACCAGCACCACCAGGGTTTGATGCTCTGTTCGAAAAGATTTTGTCCACTCACCCCGGTCCTGAAAGGGACGAGCTTTATCGGGAAGCGTACCGCGTTCTGAGAGAAGACTGGGTACCGGTAGTTCCGTTCCAAAAGCAAGTGGGTTCTGTTGAACTCATCGCTAATTACGTACACGGACGTCAACCTGGGCTCGGACAGTGGTTCAACCTTCACTGGTATCACGATCTGTGGGTCGATGAAGACTCGCTCCGGAAATAACGGGAGCGGTAGGGAAACGTTAATCGTCAGAATCGGTTCACTGGCAAATAGCGCTACGCGCGACTTCCTTCCGAATAGTCGGCGGCGATCGAAGATTTCAGCAACGGGATCTTTGATCGCCATCGACCGGGGAGGCGGGATTCGAATGTCGCCAGCGGCGTTTGGAAAAGTTACCAGCGGCCAGACGCATTGCTGATCAACAGACTTTCTGACCATGAGGCATACTTAGCATGCAGTTCAAGTACAAGTAGTGAGGAGCACTGAATGAGGGGCTACATTCTGCGGCGGATTTTGCTGCTCATCCCCAATGTATTCATCCTCGCTACAGCGATCTTTTTGCTGATGAGAGTAGTGCCCGGTGACGCGGCGATCGCACTCAATCTAACAGGAGATGGAACGATCCTAAGCTGGGAAGATGTTGAGGAAACCAGGGAAGACCTCGGTCTCAACGATCCCATCTGGATCCAGTACGGTCGATGGATGGGGAACATGCTGAAGGGTGATCTTGGTTACTCACCGCTCAGACAACTTAATGTCACGGAAATCATCCTCGCCAAGGCCGAGGTGACCTTCCTGCTCGCTTTTTTGGCTGTGATCTGGGGAGTTCTTTTCTCAATCCCGTTGGGAATTATTGCCGCTCTGAAACGTGGCTCATGGATTGACCAGTTAATTCGAACGTTTTCGGTGGGTGGCCTGTCCGTGCCGAACTTCTGGCTTGGGATTTTGATTTTACTGATGTTGGTGCACTGGTTTAAATGGAGCCCGCCCATTTTCCAGACTGATTTTCTAGATGATCCCCTGAACCAGATGAAACGTCTCATATGGCCTTCGGTGGCAATTGGTATCTCGTTTGCCGCGATCGCTACTCGCCTCACCCGATCTACGATGCTTGAAGTGCTGAACCAGGATTACGTAAGGACTGCGAGAGCTAAAGGACTCCATCGCAGCCGCGTTATCCTCAGGCACGCAGCCCCGAATGCAATTCTGCCGGTCCTAACCTTGTCGTCTCTGCTTTTTGCGGGACTTCTGGGGGGTGCCGTTGTGCTCGAGAATCTGTTTGCATTGCCGGGCATGGGCCAACAAATCGTTGGCGCCATCGGTGAACGTGATACCGTGTTGGTCCAGGGCGTTGTTGTGACTTTGGGGGTATTGGTAATGCTGTGGAATCTCGTAATTGACCTCCTTTACGTTGTGGTTGATCCTAGGATCAAGCTTGACTAGAGGGAATCGAAAAATTAGATTGGCTAACTGAAACGACGGCCGAATTGACGACACAACCGCCCGAAAAAATATCCAATACCCTTGTCAACGCTCTGACCAGGTTGTCGCTGCGCGCTGGAATGCGACGTTCG
>CAUZJA010000234.1:0-4349 GCA_963579925.1 Dehalococcoidia bacterium
GGTATGTCGACGGATTAACTGGAGGCTCGCGCGCGGGAGCGAGTTGAGTTCGACTACGAACCTGATGAGGCGAGAGAGGTTACAGCGAAGTTCATTGCTCGCAACGTCATCTGGAACGGGCTGATGCAGGACGCAGTCGCCAAGATTGGAATGAACATCGTAGACACAGCTCCGAGCCGATCACTGGCGGAACTGGCTGAGTACTGCATCGAGCGTTTTGACATCTAGATAGAGCGCCCATCACGCTGCCCCATCGTTTACCTAATTTAGACCTATCGTGATTGTTTGTACCCAGTCGATTTGGTCGACTACTTCTAGATATTCACTAACTCACGCATTTTGGCTGGTGGTGTATTGGTGTTCGCACGGGGACGATTTCGCTATTTAACTTTTTTCGCGGCGCTTTTGATTCTGATCACAGCATGTGGCGGCGGGGAATCCTCAGGGAGTGCCGAACCGCCGGCGGCACTAGCGCCCGGGCGCACGCTGGTTCTGGGTGACAACCAGTTTGAGTCTCTCTGGATCAACAATGCCATCCTTGAGCATGGCTACGGTCACCCAACATCAATTCGCGTGGCTGCATCAGCGGACCTGCAGGATGTGCTCGCCGACGGCTCTGTCGATGTCTGGGCTGAGATGTGGCACCAGAATTGGTAGGACAAGTACGAACGTGAAGTCAGTGCGGGTCGTATTGAAGACGTAGGGCAGATCTATGAGGGTGGCCCGCAGTTCTGGATGATTCCGTCTCGATTCGCCCAGAAGCACGATATCGAGCGAATTGCCGATATGACGAAGCCTGCCGTTCTTGCAGAATTGGCAGCAATTTTAGGTAGTGGAACGCCGCAGTTTCACAGTTGTATCGCCAACTGGTCTTGTGCCGCAGTAAATGACGCGAAATTGAAGGCATACGGCCTGAACGCTTCCTATCATCTGGTCACCCCAGAGTCGGCGGAAGTCGCTGAAGAGACGCTCGCGTTGGCCCAGAAGGGCCGACAGCCGATATTTGGATACTGGTGGTCTCCCATTTCACTAATGGGTCGGTTTGACTGGACCATCCTCAAGGAGCCGGAGTACACGGTGCGGTGCTGGAATGAAATTCCGCAGTCGGTTGAGTCACCCGGACTAACACCATCTGAAGCATGCGCCTATGAGACGATTCCTGTCCACAAGGGCATCAACTCGGGTCTGCGCGATGAACTGCCAGAGGTAGCCAATTTTCTGGAATTGATTGACGTTGGGAATCATCCGGTCACGGTTACCGCAGCCTGGGCAGTCGAAAATGGTATTGAAGTCGAAACCAATCCGGCGCCAGCGGCGGAGTACTACCTGAAAACGTTCACGCTGAAGTGGCCGAAGTGGGTCTCAGCAGATGCGGCGAAACGGCTGGAGGCATCCCTCGCGTTGAGTGATGTGGACGCGTAGGCCTCCCAGGTTTAGGTTCGTCAAACAGTGTTTTGGTTTACCCGTGAGCGTCACAAGATGTGACGCTGCTACCCGATTGGAACTACTATTCCGGGCACTACGCCCTCTGAGCATGTACAGCGGCGAATAGACAGACTCCTCGATCAGACCGAAGGAGCGGCCGATTCCAGGGAGTGGGCGCGCGTTCAAGATTTGTGCGATCAGGTGCTTCATCTGGATCACGATGACGAGGATGCGCGCGCGTATCTGGCGGCCGCGGCAACCCAAGAACTAGCAGCCCCTCACCCCAGCCCTCTCCCGAAAAGGGAGAGGGGGCGAGCGCACGGACTGCTGATGGAAGCCATCCTGAGGGGGCGACGACCCTGCGGGATGAGGCGATTCAGATCACCACGGAGATTGGCATGCAGCCTGTGAACGCTATTGCCGTTGCGATCCCTGCCATCTGGCTGGCGTGGTGGCTGGCATCACCATTGTTTAACAACAAGACGGTTGATGAGGAGTTTCCATTGACCGTTTCAGCCTCGATTCCGGCGAATGTATCGCGGCCCGAGGCGGAGGCGACGATGGAGAGTGCGGCCGAGGTTGATGTATCAGGCGATGAGCCGATGACATCGGCTATGTCGGACTCCGGTGCGACGGTGATCTCATCCGGTCAACTTGAGGATGAGGACATCTTCCACAAGGGTAGCGGTAAGGCAACGATCTACGAGTTAGACGATGGCACAAGCGTGCTTCGATTTGAAGACCTCAGCGTTACCAACGGGCCTGACCTGCATGTGTACTTGCTAGAAGATCCGGAAGGGCGAGATATTGACGCTGGCTATATCGATCTGGGCAGTCTGAAGGGCAATCGCGGGAATCAGAATTATCCGGTACCGGAAGATACTGATCCGACGAAGTACCTCGGCGTGATGATCTATTGCGAGCCATCTCACGTGATTTTCAGCACAGCGAAGCTGGGGACATCAGACACAGGAGTCTGAGCTCAATTCATAGCGACTTCTGACCGGCTGTAATGATACTGAATCTCACTAATTCATCAGATTCATCGGTCAGATTGCCTATAGACTGAGTTTCTTCCTCGATAACGCCCTCCAGAGCTAGAAGTCCTTTTGTAGTGAGACTAAGTATCAATAAGATCTGGTTGTTGACCACGATGTTCTCTATCGTGGTCATCCTGTTAGCGTGTGGGTCTGAGGAACCGGGTAGTTCTACAAACTCAAACACGCTACCCGGTATCGACGTGGTCACAACGATCTACCCGGTAACGTATTTTGCTGAGCGGATTGGCGGAGAATATGTGAGTGTGAATTCTCTCGTAAAACCCGGTGTTGAAGCTCACGATTTTGAGCCTGGTCCGAGCGATATTGCTGCACTCGCGACCGCCGATCTGGTTGTGTACAACCATCCTTCGTTTGAGATCTGGATGGCTGACGGACTCGATGCAACCTCCAACTCGTCACGAGTAGTAGTTGAGGCCGCTGCCGATGTCTTCGGCGTGGAAGGCGAAGACCCACATGTCTGGCTAAATCCAGTCAAGGCCGGGGCGATGGCCGCGAAAATACGAGATGGTCTGATCACAGCTAATCCACAACTTACGGACACGTTTTCAACAAATGCAAAGGTTCTGATCGCAGAACTTGAATCACTGAACGAAGTGTTGCTGAGACGCCTCGCGATATGCGATAGCGCTGAAATCGTGGCCTCACATCTCGCGTACGGGCACCTCGCTGAACCGCTTGGAGTGCGCCAGATTGGCCTGTCCGGTATTTCGGCGGAATCGGAGACCAGCGCAAGGCGCCTCGCTGATGTCATTGAAGAGATGAAGCTACTCAATCTCGCGTACATACTCCAGGAGCCACTGGTCAGCTCAGAGTTAGCGGAAACCGTGGCGGCAGAGACTGGTGCTGAAATTTTGGAGCTTCATCCACTGGGTACTCTTACCGGCGATGAGCAGGCGGCCGGCGACGATTACTTCACGATCATGCGCCGCAATATCGAGGCACTTGCTCTGGCGTTGGACTGCTCCAGCAGCTAGTCGTCGGTTAGCCATGGCGTAACGGTGATGCCAATCAGCAGACCATCTGGTGAGATAAGGCGCGCTGTCACCTGGCCCCAGGTCTCAGTGCGCACATCCTGCACCAGCGTGACGCCATTTGCCTGAAGTTCCGAAACTGCTTCTGAGACATCTTCATCTTCAAGTTCCAGCGTCGCCTGTGGCACCGGATGCTCCGGTGGCCACGTTTCGCTGCCGAACGTGCTCAACGCAGCATCACGCAACGTCCACAACCCGAAATGCTTAGTACCTCGAGCATTGACAGTCGAATATCTGCTATCTGCCTCAAACTCTACTGCCAGGCCCAACTTCTGTCCGCAGAACTCGCGCGCCGCGTCGGCTGACTCGACGATGAGTGAAAAGCCTGCAACGAATCGAATTTTCATGCACATCTCCTGAATCACGATAGGCTAGCCGAGTTGCATGCGTCCGTTATTGCCACAGATGGCACAAACTTCATTGGCCCGACCAGATATATTTCGCTTGGGATCCCCGCTAAGAGCAACATGACCCAAATTCATGCGATGGGCGCGGCGGGCAATTCCACAGGAGGGTTCGTGTGACAGACGAGACCAATGCTGGGCCACCGGATGAGCTTGACCAGATTCAAGACTCGATCGAAGAACAGCTAGACGCTGGCGCAACCACCGCTGCCGTTTCAGAACTCAGTGAGTTGCGACTGCCAGATCAGGCAGACGTTATCGCTGTTCTTGAAGAGTCTGATCGTCAGAAGGTTCTGGGAGAGCTCTCTGAATCTGAAATAGCACGCAGTATTGTGACCTGCCCCCCTCAAACGAGTCCAGTTGAAAGTTGGAAACTGGGCTCTCATGAAGGGAGGCAGAAATGCCAAGAACAGAAATGCCAAGAAAAG
>CAUZJA010000235.1:0-4343 GCA_963579925.1 Dehalococcoidia bacterium
GCGCGTGCGATCAAACTCATTTGGAGGCGACAACCTTTTCCATTCGCCCCCATCCTCAGAAGCCCAAATTGCACCTGATTTAGTGTCGCGATCAAATCCAACTGCCAGCGCCGTTCGCCCGATGATGGCCAGGGATCCGAAATCTGAATCTCCAAATCGAGTGATCTCAGTCCAATTGGTTCCATCTTCCGACTCAAATATCAGTGCATTCGACTTCTGATTTATTGCAGCCGTATATGCACCATTCAGCCCTAATAGATCGACGGCGTCTTTTCCGGTATCGGTATGCGGCTCAGGTCTGGAAACGCTCCAGCTCTCCGGACTATCCGCGGACCAGAACGCCGAATCACTGGAGAAAGACTCACCGACCACTGCGAGATTTATTCCATTGGCCGCAAGTGCTACCGGCATTCCGTGAACTGGCGCAATTCCGGCTCTAGTCCAACCGAGTCCGTCTTTGGACGTCAATGCAACGACGGAACCCGTACTTTCATCATGAGCAACCATCACGAGCCTATTCGAAGTCGTTAGTGCATCACCAACTTCAAGTCGCTCCAGTGCTTTTTCGTGTGGTATTCGGGACCACCTATCACCGGCTTCAGAGAGCCAGACAACTGCGTTGCCATTCACGTCATCGCCAACCGCTACGTACCCATGGTCGGTCGCAATAATCGATCTGGGCCCGTAATCGTCGATTGAAATGAATAGACCGAATTCGGCTCTCAGGAAACTGGGAATGCCCCCGAGTGCCGCGAATAGTGTGACCGCAGAAAGAATTACCACACCAGCAACACCGAACAGTCGTCGGAGCATACTTTTCGATTTCCAGGGTCGTGCTACAACGATCGAAACCAATATGATCATTGGAGAGATCGCGAAGACAGACATTGCGCCGCTCGATCGGAAATCACCAGATCTTAATTCGACAATAGCAACCGCTGCGATCACAGGCAGTAACGCCGTCGCCCGAACTATCCACCAGTTCCCTAAGTACGACATCACTACTGTTTTGCTACCCCATGCCTCGCCAACTCACCCTGGTTCTCCCAGCATCATAGGCGAATCGAGGCGAATCCACGTCAGTCACGATACCGTTATCGCCTGCTCCAGCGTCACTTCAAATGGGAACATTGCGTCGGTGGCACCAGGATGCTGATTTGGGCCCATCTCCGGTTATGGGTTTGAATCTTCTCTTCAGGCGTTGCCCTCAAAGATCGGCCCCAGAACGTCCATGTACTTCAACGCTGACCCCGTGTTGATCAGCAGCACGCGCTCGTCACGTCCTATCGTTCCCTGATCGACTAGCTTCTTCGTTGCAGCCCAGATTGCGCCGCCTTCAGGGGCCGGGAATATGCCTTCTTTACGTGCCATCTCGGCGGTGCTTTCCAGGATCTCATCGTCAGAAACACGGATCGCTGTACCACCGCTTTCGCGGACGGCCTGCAAGATCAGGTAGTCACCAATTGCAGCGGGCACCCTCATGCCGGCCGCCAGAGTGTGTGGGTTCTCGATTGGCTCTGCGTGATCAGCGCCAGCTTCAAACGCGTTTACGATTGGCGAGCATCCCTCTGCCTGTACCGACACCATGCGTGGCCGCTCAGAGCCCATCAGCCCCATGCGCTCCAACTCATCCAGCGCTTTCCAGATCCCAACGATGCCCGTGCCGCCACCAGTCGGGTACAAAATCACATCTGGCACGGTCCAGTTGAGTTGCTCAGCGATCTCCAGCCCCATCGTCTTCTTGCCTTCTGCGCGATACGGCTCTCGCAGCGTTGAGACATCGAACAGATCGCGCTCTTCCGCAGTCTTAGCGCTCAGTACACCCGCGTCTGTGATGAAGCCATCCACCAGTTCCAGCCGCGCCCCGTATGCGATGCACTCATTCTGATTAGCCATTGGCGCATCTCTGGGCATGAAAACGTTCGCCTCCATGCCTGCCACGGCTGCGTAGGCAGACATTGCACCGGCTGCATTACCGGCGGACGGCATGGTGAGCGCCATCTTGCCCACCTCTTTGGCCTTTGACACAGCAGCAGAAAGGCCACGGGCCTTGAACGAGCCCGTGGGATTGAGGCCTTCGTCCTTGATGAGCAGATTCGTCAGGCCAATCGTTGCGCCAAGGCGGTCCGCCTGAAATATCGGTGTGTAGCCCTCGCCCAGCGTGATGATGTTCGCATCATCGATAACCGGCATAATTTCCCGGTAACGCCACATGTCGGGCCTACGCCCAATGAGCGATTCTTTGGTCAGAGTCGCTGCCGCTCTATCCAGGTCATACCGTGCAAACAGGACCTTGCCGCAGCCGGTGCAAGTCCGGTGCGCGTCGTGGTGGTCAAACTCTTCACCGCATTTGCTGCACTCAAGGTGCGTAATCTGGCTCGAAGGCATGTGGGTTAGCTAACTCTCTTAGATATGGCAGTTTCAAAAAACGCTGATGAGCAGCGACCAATAGAATCATTCAGACATCAAGCTACCATCACCAACCACCATGCAGGGACTTTACAGTTGAAAGATACCGTCGAATTACTCCGTGGAATACCCAAGGCTGAGCTTCACCTGCACCTTGGCGGCACACTGAGCACAGAGGCCTTCTTCCCGCTCTATGAGAAGTACAAATCAAAAGGCCAGTCTCCATACCTTGACACCATGCGCATCGCCAACATCAGCAAGCATCCTGTGCTGGAGAATTTTCTTCGAACGGGCCGCGGTGCCAATACGTTTGAGGAGTTTCTTGATTTCACGGATTTTGACGGGTTCCTTGATCTCTACGGCCTGACTACCTGCTATGTGCGAGATGCAGATGACATCGCTCTCCTGGCCCGCGCCGCGGTGGATAAGCTGATTGCCCAAAACGTCCGATACGTTGAGCTTGACGTGCTCTTTGGGGGGCACAAGGTGCTCAACTACAGCGCACCTGATCTCGGCCCTGTATTAGACGATGTTGCGAAGAACGCGCCGATAGAGGTGCGCTGGATCGCCGGACTACCGCGATTTCTAGGCCCCGAAGAGTCAACCCGAGTTGTCAAAGAACTAGTAGCCGCCGACTTCCAATCTCTGGTCGGTGTAACCATGGGTGGTCCTGAAAAGGAGTTCCCACACGCTGAGCATGCGGAGGCGTTCCGACTCGCGGCAGAGGGCGGACTGCGGCTGTCCTGCCACGCGGGTGAGGCCGACGGCCCACAAAGCGTGTGGAGTGCGATCAACGATCTCAACGTAGAGCGAATCGGCCATGGCGTGCGATCTACCGAAGATCCGCGCCTGGTTGGCTATCTTGCTGAAGAAGGCATCCCACTTGAGGTCTGCCCCACTTCCAACGTAATGACGGGAATCTTCAAAGACGTAGCCCACCACCCCATCCGTGACCTCTACGAGGCGGGCGTCCCGGTTACTCTCAACTCCGACGACCCTGCGTTTTTTGGTTCCGATCTGAACGAAGAATATGTGAAGCTCCATCGCCTGGGCTGGACCGAAGAAGAGCTGTTGGAGCTGGTCGAGAATGGTTTTGCAGCGGCGTTTACGGATGAAGAAACAATCGAGAACCTGCTCGATGAGGTTCAGTCCTACGTGGAAGCCGTACGCGGTGAAGACTCAGCCCTTCCCGACGCAATAAGCGTGCCGTCTATGCCCAACTCGGCGGAAACCGACCCTCTCCACGATGCTCCAGCACCAAATTATGAAACCGGCAGCGTAGAAGATCTGATCGTCCGAGTGCCGAAAGCGGAACTGCACCTCCATCTGGCTGGCACAATGACCGGCCCCGTTTTCGCCCAGTTACTCGACAAGTACCGTTCTTGGTCGCCCGATCTGATTGGCGACCGGGACGCTCAGGCGATGGAGCGTTACCCGGCGTTGCAGCCGTTGCTTGATGGCGATCTAAACGCACTGCGATCCACCGACCTCTTCGAGTTCGACGATATGGAGCAGTTTGGCGTGACTGTACGCGTTCTAAATTCCTTCATGCGTGATCTTGATGACGTGGCCCTCGTGGCCGCGGCGGCGATCGAAAATCTCGAGCGCCAAAACGTTGTGTACGCCGAGTTCTCGTTCGATCTGGAGCGATTCAGCCGGTTGGGTGCCAGCATGGTGGAGGTCGGCAAGCGACTGGATGCGATCGCCAAATCGGCCCCCATAGGCATCAGATGGCTCGCCGATCCCGGCAGAGATATTGGACCTGATCAGGCAATGGGACTCGTGGAGAGACTGATCGACGCGCGTTTTGAGTCGCTGGCTGGCATATCCCTCAGTGGACGGGAACGCGACTTCCCTCCCCGCCTGTTTGCCGATATGTTCAAAGTAGCCCGAGATGCTGGTCTGAAAACAACCATCCATGCGGGCGAACTCCT
>CAUZJA010000236.1:0-4313 GCA_963579925.1 Dehalococcoidia bacterium
AAGGCGACATTCGCTTCAAGTTCGCTAGTCACGCCATCTTTGTTGGTGACGGCCACTTTCTTCGGGCCAGTGAACCGGGCGTGGCCTCGAACCAACGGCACGTTCACTGAATCGAGCCACTGGACCTGCCACTTATCGTCCCAGTTGGAAGTCATCGCGGTTCTCCGAGCTAGAACCTCGGCCACGTCTATCTCACCAGTTACGGCACCACGAACGCCATGGGTCCGCTTTGCCTCTCGCATGCCCTCACCCGCTCGCAGAAGGGCCTTGGTGGGCATACAGGCCCAGTGAAGCATTCGCCACCAACCAGCTCGCTCTCGATGATTACCGTGCTCAGCCCGCCTTTCTGCGTTCTGTCAGCAACGTTTTCGCCGGTGGCACCCGCGCCAATAACAATTACGTCGTAGTTCTCGGTCATTTTTCCGTCCGTAAAACTGGAGTCGTGCTTCTGTGGAACAGACCGGGAATGACAGGGATTTGGCGCCTGCTTGCCATCGGTCCATCGAATAAATCAGATGCTCAATGATGGTATTACGGTTCTATCGACCGACGACTGTGCTGCACCGTATAGATCGCATAAGCGTCTTATGTTTGGTGATGAATCAGATGTTTCAAAGGCACAGTCTCAAACAAAAGAGAGGATTTGTCGCGCTCCTGGCGATGTTTAGTGCGACAATGTTCTTCGCCTGTGGATCCCCTGGGACTCCAGTTGAGCCTACTACCTTGAACACCGTGGCGATAAGCCAGATGGGCTCTGACATCCAACTGTCAGTTCCGATAACGATGTTTATCCTGGTGGACGATATAGACACTCCAGATTCCCGAATTGCCTCGCAGCGTGAGGCTGATGAGGTGAGGGAGATTCTGAGCGGCATGAACGAAATCTGGGATCAAGCAGGCATCACGTTGGTTGAGTCAAACATCGAAAGGATAGTGGTTCCTGCCGCTGTGCTAATTGATGTCCTTCTGGGTGATGTAGCCCGATTCTTTGCCCTGCAATCGGGCCCTTTCAGCGTCGCTCGCTCGAACAGCATTGTTGGAGTCTATGTAAACGGAATCAGTACGGCTAACGGCTTCGCGCCGCAGGGCTCGGATAGCTATTTTGTTGCCGATCGCCCTTCTGTTTATGATCGAAGGGTGAGCAGTCATGAAGTAGGCCACATTCTGGGTCTTCAACATACTCTTGTGGACCCCGGAAGGCTGATGTTTTCCGGCACCAATGGCATGAAACTTGCCCCGGATGAGATCGACGTCGCTAGGAAGAATGCCAGGGTCCTGATTGATCGTTTATCCAGATGACGCTTGAATCACGCGCCTCAATAGGAAATTATGGTGACGCCACTTTTCAACCAGTCCAAACCGGCGGCCAAATTGACAACGAATATTGAAGAAGCTCGAAAACAGATACTCGCCATGGTGCGGGAGTTCGTTGATCGAGATGTCAGGCCCGCTGCAGCACAGCATGATTTGGATGACACATATCCGACGGCGCTGGTGGATCAGATGGCTGAGATCGGTCTCTTCGGGATCACGATTCCCGAGGAGTACGGCGGACTGGGTTTAGACCACTCCACCTACGCCATGATCTTCGAAGAGTTGTCTCGTGGCTGGCTCAGCATCACCGGCCCCATTGGCACGCACTCCATACTTGCCCACGCTCTCACGCATCACGGTACCGAGGCGCAGAAGCAGCGATGGCTTCCGGGGCTGGCGACTGGAGAGCATCGAGCTGGACTGGCGCTGTCTGAACCGGGTGCGGGCAGCGATGTGGCCAGTATCCAGACGACTGCAGTCAAAGATGGCGAGGTGTATGTGGTCAACGGCAATAAGCTGTTCATCACCAACGGCCGCGAAGGCAATGTTTTCTTCTTGCTCGCCAAGACTGACACAGATATTGATCCGAAGCACCGCGGGATCTCCGGTTTTATCGCGGAAAAAGGTCCTGGATTCACTTCAGGAAAAGACCTGAACAAACTTGGCTACCGTGGTGTCGATACTGCGGAACTGATCTTTGATGACTATCGCGTCGGTGCCGACAATCTGGTTGGGGGCGAGGAAGGTAAAGGCTTCTATCAGGCTATGGACGCTCTTGAGACGGGACGCGTGAATATTGCTGCTCGCGCCGTGGGCGTGGCTCAGGCAGCGTTTGATGACGCTCTGGCATACTCGCTACAGCGTGAAACCTTCGGCGAACTGATCTCCGAACGGCAGGGGATTCAGTTCATGCTGGCGGAGATGGCCACGAAGATTCAGGCGGCCCGATTGCTGACGTACGACGCTGCCAGCAAGAAGGACAGCGGCGACCGTTTCGATCTAGAAGCGGGGATGGCAAAGCTTTACGCGAGCGAAATCTGTGCAGAGGTGACATTGGACGCAATGCGCGTTCACGGTGGCGTGGGCTACATCAAAGATTTGCCGTTGGAGCGCTATTACCGGGATGCACCGCTGATGATCATTGGCGAGGGCACCAACGAGATGCAGAAGCTGATCATCGCCCGCAACCTACTCAAGCGAGCAAAAGCCGGGGGCTAGCTGAGCGGCTTGTCCGATGCGTTAGTGGCAACTCTTTTGGCTTCCGCTCGGCGCTCGGTTTCAAGCCTGTCCAGATCGTAGTCGTTGTAGTCGACGTACTTCATCGCATCTGCAACCAGCCTGTGCCCTGCCCGCTCACCTATCTGTCGGTGCATCTCCTGGCAGACGCGACGATAGTCGGCGTGGCCGCCCTGCGCCGTTCTGAGTTCCAGCATGTGCATGGCTTCCCGGGCGTTCATCTGCATTGAGTATCGAATATTGAACGCGAACGGCACGGCATACTGAGCAACTCGTGCTCCGCAGGCGACTGTGATCTCCTCGACCAGTTCCGCTGCTTTGCCCATCGCCTCGTGCCACTTGCCCTCAATGCCGGCATCAGCCAGAACATCAGAAGTGACGTAGCCGTGGTCAACCGTGAGTTTTTGCCAGTCGATGGTGAGCATGCGGTGACGTTGAAGGTCACGGAAAATACCGAAGTCTGTCTGCAAATCGAATTTGTAGTTAGCCCGCTCAAACCCGCGTCCCGGGCGATGCCTGCGGTTGGTTCTGTCGCCAACCAGTCCCCTGAAAATCGTTGCCTTCTCATCGGCTGGCAAGTTCTCAACTGCCCGCTTGATCGCTGCGTCACTCACATCAGACTCTGGATAGAGCGCACCGGCGATGATTTCCGTTTCGCCGTCCTTATTCCAATCCGTAAGCTCAACTTCAGAGGTATCCTCAGCTTCGGTCTCAAGGGCTTCCGCGGACAAGGCAGTGGACTCGCGAACTGAAGCCAGATAGTCACTCCACGCACCACCGCGGTCGGGTATATCTACACGCCGCAGGAACGATGGAATAACTTTTCGTAGCTCTGCCAGCATCATGTCGGCGTAGTCCCGAGGTTCGCTGAGCGGGTTGCCTCGCATCCTCAACAACAGCGCCTCGTACGCCTGACCAGACGCGAAGATGCCCAGGTTTGACGTCGTAGAGGCCGGCAGCAGCCCACGAATGGTGTCGCACGCCTTTGCCCGGATCGTCGCCTTGTAGATGCCGTCAGAGTCGGATTCCGACTGTGGAAATCGTTGCTGGTAGTACGGAACCAGCACCGCAACCATCTCAGAATAGGTCAGGAACAGGAAGTTCATCACTTCTCGATAACGCGACTCAAGTCCCGCTGCCTTGACCTCTTCAGGCACGAAGAAACGGTAGTCCTGCCCCAGTCGCTGGTCGTAGTAGATGTACCGGGTACTCTGCTCCAAGTACGAGGCCAATCGGCCCCTCTCCAGAATCTTGGTCAGGATATTTGATGCCTGCTCGCAGGCAAGATGAGCGGCCCCAAGCTGGGCCACTGAGTCGTCCCCATATTCGGAGAACACGCGATCGTAGAGCCTCTCAGCGCGTTTCAACTTCAGCGTTGAGTCTTCGCCCGGCTCGCTGTCTGCAACCGCCTGAATCCCAATCTCTGGTTCATTAAAGAACTCATCAAGAAACAGACGTCGAACAGATTTTGCCGACCGGCTATAGCGGGCAAACAGTGCGCCTTTGACAACTTCTGGCAGATTGATCAGACCATAGACCGGCTGGTCGACGTTCGTGAAGAAACGACTCAGTACTTGCTGCTCATCCGAGGTAAAAGGCTCTTCGAAATAGACCATCAGTCGATTCTAGGGTAATCAGCCGTGAAATCGATCACGCTGCTGTCGAAATCGCCTACTAGGTGAAGTTATCGAATCCGTTCGGTGTGCGTACTTCAAGCAGCGTGAACTCACCGGATCGAGTGGCCGTGCGCAGCTCTTCGCCGA
>CAUZJA010000237.1:0-4279 GCA_963579925.1 Dehalococcoidia bacterium
ACCACTTAGCGATTCGGTAGGGGCAGGTTTGAAACCTGCCCCGCCTCAATAGCCACAGGAGATAGTCGATTGCATCGCTTGAAATCGCTCAGAAGCTTTTTAGGACGCCCCGGAACTGTCGCCCCCGCGTTCGCTCCTTTCCCCCTGCGCCACTCAGTAGGGGGCGGTGGGAACTGGGATGAGATTCTGGGCATTGGTGCGATCGTCTTGTTCCTCGTGGCTCTTGCAGCATTCGGGTTCATCTCAGGCAGACAGAAGAAAAAGAAGCGTAGTCGAGATCAAAGAAGGTCCAACCGGCGCTCGTGAATTTATTTTTCTTGCAGTCTCGCCGTTTTTGGGGACCGGGCATCGCAGTTGTGATGGCTGTGTTCCTGTTGCTGGCGTTGTATTCGGAGCCGGACACAGCGTTCGCTCATGCCAACGTTGAAATCTCAGATCCGGCGTCTGAAGAAGAACTCGACGAGGCGCCAGAGCGAATCGTCATCCAGTTCACAGAGCCGCTGGAGCCACAGTTCAGCAGCATCAAGGTTCTGGACGCCAATGGCCAGCAGGTGGATGGCGCAGACAGCAATGTTGACCTGACCGACCGCACGGTGATGTCTGTGTCGCTGCCACCGATTGAGAACGGCACGTACACAGTCTCCTGGGTGAATGTGTCGACTGTGGATGGACACCGTGTGAATGGCGCATACGTGTTCGCAGTTGGCGAGCCGATATCGGGTGCGATTGAGGTAGAGGAAGATCCGATTCTTCAGTCACAGGGCGAGCCATTATTCCGCTGGCTAGTGTTGACTGGAGCCCTGGTGGCGGCTGGCGGTATCGCATTCCGAGTGCTGATTCTCACGGCACCGCTGGCCGTGATTAGTCGCGGTCGCGGGGTGTCGCTAGTTCTTTCGACGATCCAGCGACGAGGCGAATCGATTGTGTGGATCGGAATCGCTGTCACCGCCATTGGATCGATACTTCAGTTGATCCAGCAGGCTGCCACGACGTTTGGAGTGAGCTTCTTTGACGCTATTGGCGGCGAGCTACCCACCATAGTTTTCGATACTGATTGGGGCAGCGAATGGCTACTCCGCATGGTGCTGTTGGGTGTGTTTGCAGTTGGTCTCCTCATCGCGAGGGGAGCATTTCTCAAGAACGCCGCTCCATCCGGTCTGGGCCAGTGGAGCGATGTGTGGTTCGCTCTTCTGCTGGTCCCCGGTGCAGGAGTGCTGTTCGCGCTGTCTCGGATCAGTCACGGCGCGGGAACTCCCGATATGACGGATACGGGATTCATGCTCGATTTCGTTCACATTATTTCCGCCGCAATATGGGTTGGTGGCGTGTTCCAACTGGGGGTTATCCTGCCGATTCTGCTCAGACACCGAAGCAGCTCTGTCATGCAACGCATTCTGGTGCGTATCGTGCCCCGCTTCTCAGCGATTGCTCTCATCAGCACCATCGTTCTCGTGCTAACCGGGAGCGTCAGCGCATGGACGCAGCTTGCCGCATGGGAGGCGTTCGATACCGCCTACGGCTACGCATTGATCTCCAAATTGCTCGTCATCTTGCCGCTTCTGCTGCTTGGCGCAATCAACCTGCTCTGGATACGCCCACGGTTGAGCGGCGCTCCATCCAGCTCTGCTGCCTTGTTCCGAAAAGTCGTCACCGCCGAAGTTGTTGTGATGTTGATGGTCTTGTTGGCCGCGGGATATCTAACGGCGCTCGAACCCGGTCGCCAGGCGGCATCTCGTGAAGCCGCCGCACAGGGGCCATCGTTTGAAGAAACCGAAGAGGGAGCCACGATTCGAACCGACCTTGGCCACGCACGCGTCGGACCCAACGACATCACCGTGACTCTCACCGACCGTCGAGGAGATCGCATCGATGACGCCAGCAACGTCGAGTTCATAATGACCGGACTTGGCGCCGGTATCCCCAGCGACCTTGCCCGTGCCACTGACACTGGTGAAGGCGTTTGGATCCTTGAGGACTATCGGATGAGCGTCGCTGGCCGGTGGCAGATTGAGACTGTAGTCCGCCGTCCCGGTAACTTCGATGCTCGAACAGCGTTCCGGTTTGACGTTGGTGGAACCGGTGCTGGTGGCAGCACGCTCTTTGCAGCGAACCCTCAGACGGCAGGTGTGCTGCTTGGAGGCGTGATTCTTCTTACCGGATTACTGATCCTCTTCTCCAGCGTGCCGCTGGGATCCATCTACACCCGAAGTGGCCTCGGTATTGCTGGGCCCGGGCTAGCGGTTGCGGTGGTGGGAGTGCTCATTGTGGGTGTGAACTTCTCAAACTCAAGTGAAGACGCCTCAAAACTGCAGAACCCATTCCCTCCAACGGCAGATTCAGTCGCGCTGGGCGAGATTGCCTACAAAGCAACCTGTTCGGCCTGTCACGGCGTGCAAGGACTGGGCGACGGAGCGTCTGCCCGTTCGCTGGCATCCCCACCGGCAGACCTATCCGTCCACGTCCCTCTCCACCTCGATGGCGATCTGTTCTCGTTTATGCGCGACGGCATATCCGGCACGCCAATGAAATCACTCAGCAACGTGCTGAGTGAGGATGAGATGTGGCATCTGGTGAACTACATCCGGGAGTTGGCAAGGCAGTAGGTGCCTGCCGCAGGGGGTACCTGCCGTACGGGCATTGGGCGCGGAGCCGCCGGAGAACGGGGGTGGGCCGTGCGTGATATCGGGTCCTTCTAGTGCATCCCAGAATGGTCTGTTCTCAAGATGCCATGGTGGGGTGGCTGGAGAAGGTTTACCAGCGCATCGCCGGTGCCTCTACCGGTCTAGCGACAGCACAGCCATGAATGCCTCTTGCGGCACTTCTACGGAGCCCACCATCTTCATGCGCTTCTTGCCTTTGGCCTGCTTGGCAAGGAGCTTGCGCTTACGGGTGACGTCACCTCCGTAGCACTTGGCAAGAACGTTTTTGCGCATCGCTCGAACGGTCTCTCGTGAAATAATCTTGGATCCGATTGCCGCCTGGATTGGCACCGGGAACATTTGGCGTGGGATCAGCTCTTTAAGCTTGCTCACCAGCGAGCGGCCCTGTCCGTGCGCGTTGTCGTAATGGACGATTAATGAGAGTGCATCAACCGGCACTTCGTTTACCAGAACATCAAGTTTGACCAATCGCGCCGTCCTGTATTCATCGTGCGCGTAGTCCATCGATGCGTAGCCCTGGGTGGCCGATTTCAGGGCGTCGTGGAAGTCGATAAGAATCTCGGACAGCGGAACCTTATACTCCAACAGCACTCGTGCATCGCCATTGGAGTCGGTCGTCTCGCCTTGCAGATACTCCATGCGCTCAAACGTACCGCGCCGATTGGTGACCAGCTCCATGATTGGGCCTATGTAGCGCTCCGGCGCAATGAGGCTCAGTGCAACCCACGGCTCGTCGATAGACTTCACGAATGTGAGGTCTGGCAGATCAGATGGGTTGGCGACGTCCATAACGCTGCCGTCTGTTTTGTTCACTTTGTAGCGAACGCTAGGGGCGGTGGCGATCAGGTTGAGATCGTACTCACGCTCCAATCGCTCCTGAACGATGTCCATGTGGAGCAGGCCGAGGAACCCGCATCTGAACCCGAAGCCGAGTGCGCTGGAAGTCTCAGGCTCATACACAAGAGCGGCGTCATTTAGCTGGAGCTTAGCAAGTGCGTCTCGTAACTCGGGATACTCGTCACCATCCACCGGGAAGAAGCCCGTGTAGACCATTGGAAGGATTGGTTCATACGCCGCAAGCGGTTCTGAGGCAGGATTGGCGTCAAGAGTGACAGTATCGCCAACACGACAGTCCCTTACGTCCTTGAGGCCGGTTGCCAGATACCCAACTTCTCCGCTCCCAAGAGCGGTTCCACCAAGGGGCTCGGGTGAGAAGAATCCGGTCTCCAGAATCTCAGCGGTTCGGCCGGACGACATCATCCGGATCTTATCGTGCTTCTGGACTGAGCCATCAGACACTCGAACGGATGCAATCACGCCTTTGTAGACGTCGTACTTGGAATCAAATATGAGCGCTCGTAGCGGGTCTTCGGGGATCCCGCGCGGCGCCTCCATGAGAAATGAGATCGCCTCGAGTACTTCGTCTACGCCTTGTCCGGTTTTGGCGGAAACGCGGATGATTTCACTGTCGTTGAAACCAAACGTCCTGGACATCTCAGCGGCCACGCGGTCTGGCTCAGCCGCTGGTAGGTCTATCTTGTTGACGATTGGAATAATGGCCAGATTGGCTTCCATCGCCAGATAGACGTTTGCCAGAGTCTGGGCTTGAATCCCTTGCG
>CAUZJA010000238.1:0-4255 GCA_963579925.1 Dehalococcoidia bacterium
TGGGTTGGCCTACTTTATGCGGTGCCTTCATCCCAGCTGTTCAGGTAAGCCTCTTGCTCCGCGGTCAGGTTATCGAATCCCATGCCCATCGCACCAAGCTTGATCCGGGCGATCTCCTTGTCGATTTCCTTGGGCAGAACGTAGACGCCCGGGCCCATGTCGGCGTGGTTCTTCATGATGTACTCACCGGCAAGTGCCTGGTTAGCAAAGCTCATGTCCATCACGCTTGAGGGGTGGCCTTCTGCAGCGCCGAGGTTCACGAGTCGGCCTCCTGCAAGAAGGTTGATTCGGTTGCCGGACTCCAGCGTGTACTCCTCAACGAACTCTCGCACCTGACGCTTGGTCTCGGACTGCGCTTCAAGGGCTTCGATGTCGATCTCAACATTGAAGTGGCCGGAGTTGGCAACGATGGCGCCGTTTTTCATCGATTCAAAATGCTTGCCAGAGATAGCGTGCTTGCCGCCTGTGACGGTGAGGAAGATGTCGCCAATCTTGGCTGCGTCTTCCATCTTGAGCACCTGGTGGCCGTCCATGACTGCTTCCAGCGCTCTAACTGGGTCTACTTCACACACAACGGTGTGGGCGCCCATGCCCTTTGCCCTGTCTGCAAAACCTCGGCCACACCAGCCGTAGCCGACGGTGACAACGGTCTTACCAGTGATCAAGACGTTGGTGGCTCGAATGATGCCATCAAGGCTGCTCTGGCCGGTACCGTACCGGTTGTCGAACATGTGCTTGGTGTCGGAATCGTTGACCGCCATGATCGGGAACATCAGCTTGCCCTGATCTGAGAGGGCGTTGAGCCGAATGACTCCGGTGGTGGTCTCTTCCATACCGCCGATGATGTCGTCCAGAAGATCGCGGCGCTTGCCGTGGATTTCCGCGACCAGGTCAGCACCGTCGTCCATAGTGAGCTGCGGGCGAGTGTCCAATGCAGCGGCGATGTGCTTGTTGTACGTCTCGTTGTCCTCGCCCTTGATGGCGTAGGTGGGGATGCCGATGCTCACAAGATAAGCGGCGACATCGTCCTGCGTACTGAGCGGATTGGAGGCGCACATTGTGACATCTGCACCAGCGGCAACCAGTGTGGTCACCAGATTGGCGGTCTCAGATGTGATGTGCAGACAGCCAGAAACTCGGATGCCCTCAAGCGGCTTCTCTTTGGCGAACCGCTCCCGGATGGAGTTGAGGACAGGCATCTCTCGGCCTGCCCATTCGGTTCTGAGTTCACCTTCCCTGGCAAGGGAGATGTCTTTGATATCGGATGGGACGTTCGCCATTCAGTTCTCCTGCCAGTTTTTTGTGCGGGCCGACATCCGCGATTATATGTATTTGGCAATATTAGCCAAGTCCACGGCGGGGTTTGAGACAACATTCTATTTGAGTGGAGGGCGCGTTCGCACCCTATTAGTAGAGGATGTTCTGGATAGCACGATATGATCGCCCGATGACGACGCATTTTCACGGGGAGAACCCGCGGTTCTCCGCTTCCTTGAGCATGGCGGTGGGTTCGTCGGCGCGGCGACTGCAAGAGTGATCGAAGACGGTCTGGACAGGACGATTGTGTACTGGCCGGCAGGATCGCGTGGAAGAAATACGGGGCCGTTGGTGTGAGACGATGGGGCCTTGCGCCCGCATGTTCAACCCGAGATGTACGACTCTGAGTAGACGAGACGCGATGTCCTTTGCATCTTCTACCCAGAAACGCCGTACGCGATATGGCTCCTCTGGTACGTACCCGAGTGGTCATTCTCTGGCTGGTACGCGAATTTGGAACGCCCGTTTGAGCGCACCATGCAAGGTTTTGATCTGCAAGACCATGGCCAGACTGGCGACCGGACTCGCAGTGGGGTCCGGTCGGTTTGCCAGACGATTGGGACGCGCTACCGCGCTTAGCGACCTAGGGCGTCGGCAATCCCTGTCCGCCACCCAGCGGGTGGAATCGTGTCAGGTCAACAAAGCCCGTAAAACGGTCGTTGATCTCGGTCTGAGTGACATTCTTGAGCCGTTCCAACCCGAACTCCTCTACAGCGAAGGACGCCATCACAGATCCAACAACAGCGGCTCGTCTGATCGCTTCCGCGTCGCCATCTTCAACGCCGCTGCCAACCGCCGCCAGATATCCCATGAATCCGCCCGCAAACGAGTCACCTGCGCCGGTTGGGTCAACAACCTTAGCCATCGGATACGCGGGGACTGCAAACGAAAATGAGCCGTGGAAGATCGCCGCTCCAAATTCGCCGCGCTTGATGATCAACAGTTTCAGGCCGTGATCCAACAGCGAGGCTGCAGAGTTCACGATTGAGTTCTCGCCAGTGAACTGCGCCGCCTCAGCCTCGTTAATAAGAAGCACGTCTACGCGGTCGATGAGCTGCGTGAGCGGCTCTTTCTTGATGTCAATCCACAAGTTCATCGTGTCGCAGGCAACCACTCGAGGTCGAGTAGTCATCTGATCGAGAACTGAGAGTTGCAGGTCCGGGTCGATATTGCCCAGGAACAGGTAGGGCGTATTCGCGTGGTCGCTACTCAGTGTTGGATTAAACGTCTCAAACACGTTGAGCTGCGTATCTAGCGTGACGGCCATGTTGAGGTCATCAACGTAAGAGCCAGCCCATCGGAACGTGTTGCCGTCTGCGACCTCAAGGCCGGAGACGTCTACCCCATGATCCTTGAGTAGGCTGATGTCTTCGTCTCTGAAGTCATTTCCCACTACCCCAACCACACCGGGGTGAGTCAGGTAGCCAGAGGCGATAGACGAGAACACAGCGGTTCCGCCAAGCTGCTCTGTGCGCTCGCCTTCTGGTGAGGCAACAGAGTCATACGCAACGGAACCGACCACGAGGATACTGGGGTCGGTCACCCTTACGAGCCCGTGTCTATAGGAAGGCCCGCGGACATCCAACCGGGTGTACCGACTTCGATGTTGAAGAGGCGGTCTGAGTCTGCGCCCATCGCAGCGGCGTATTCAGCAGCCAGTCCGCTGCGCGCTCCAACCTGGCAGATGAACAGGAGTTTGCCGTCCGTTGGGAGTTCGTCGAAGCGTGGCATGAGCTCTTCTACCGGCAGCCATGTGGCACCGGCAACGTGGCCTTCTTCATACTCATCCTTGTTACGGACGTCTATGACGGTGGCAGTTTCAGAATCAACAATCGCCTTTGCCTCTTCGGCAGTTACGCGGGTGTACGGCTCGCCGGGAATGTTCCGTGGCATCAAATTCTCCTGTTTGGTGTTTACTTTGTACCGCTTAGCCGTTCAAGTAACGGCCAGCGATAACGCTCAGTTCAGTTTTTCTTCGTTCAGGTATCGTATCGGGTGCAGTCATGATCGCGCCGTTCATGCTCTCTCCGCAGGCGCATCCTCTATTGGATACATCTGACGCAAGTAACGATTTTATTGCAGTTCGAGCAGTCTCGGCATTCTTATTGAGGTTCGCGACAACTGTCTCTACGGTAACGTCCTCTTCCATCTGACGCCATACATCGTAGTCCGTCATTGCGGCCATCGTCGCATAGCAAAGCTCGGCTTCTCGGGCCAACGTAGCTTCCGGCAACGCTGTCATGCCGATAGCGCTGGCACCCCATGAGCGATAGAGCTTCGATTCAGCCCGTGTCGAGAAAGCAGGACCCTCCATAACGACACATGTGCCCCCCCGCGTAACGCGCGCACCCGCGAGTTCAAGCGATGCACTGGCGAGCGCGCTCAACTCATTGCAGAACGGATCAGCGAATCCCACGTGGGCAACCACTCCATCGCCGAAGAACGTGTGGTCGCGTAGGCGAGTGCGGTCGATCAGCTGATCAGGCACCAGATAATCGAGCGGCGCAAGCTGTTCCTTAAGGCTTCCCATAGCTGAGACCGACACCACACGTGTCACGCCAATTGATTTGAGTGCGTGGATATTAGCTTTGACGGGTATTTCGGTAGGGGAGAGGCGATGTCCTCTCCCGTGCCTGGGGAGGAACGCGACCGATGTTTCAGCGAATTCTCCGACCACTAGAGGGGCAGATGGTGGCCCAAAAGGCGTATCGATCTCCACCTCCGAGACATTCTCCAGCCCCGGGAGGTCATAGAGACCGCTTCCGCCAATGATCCCTACTTGTGCTTCAGGCATTTATTTGTCCCAAAATGAGTGAGTAATATGGCAAGATCAATCATGCTATGGACCGTTTGGGCGGGGTGTCAACGGCTTGAGTTTTAGGTTTTGAAAATTGGTTACGAAATTCGTTGACTAGTGAGAATTACCACCGTATAGTTA
>CAUZJA010000239.1:0-4243 GCA_963579925.1 Dehalococcoidia bacterium
ACCTGCAGCACAATCAGAATGAATTTAGATAGAAAATCGATGACTACTTACCCCCGCCCAACTCTTCGCCTCTGTCATATGCGGCCTTCACTGCGCTCATCACCGTCGCCTTAAACTTGCCTTCTTCCAGCGCCATCAACGCAGCGGCGGTGGTCCCACCGGGAGACGTAACCATTGCTGCCAGTTCGGCAGGGTGCTTGCCTGACTCACGTGTGAGCGTGGCGCTCCCCAGTACGGTCTGGATCACAAGCTTGCGGGCGAGATCTGCTGGCATGCCGAGCAATACTCCACCCTCAACCATTGCATCGATCATTCTGAATATGTAAGCCGGGCCGCTGGCGCTTACTGCTGTTGCCATGTCTACGTACTTCTCTTCTTGTACGAAGACTTCCTCACCAAAAGATCCGAGCGCCTGTCCCACGAAATCACGCACGGCATCAGGGACGTCGGATGAGGCAGTCCACACAGACATACCCTGGCCGATCTGCGCCGGGGTGTTTGGCATGACCCTGATTAACCGCTTGTGGTTCAGGCGGAGACCGATGGAGTGCATCTTCACGCCTGCGAGGATAGACAGCACCGTCTGGTCGGGGCCGATCTTGCCCTTGAGTGACTCGGCCACCGGGTCGAGTGCTTGCGGCTTGATAGCGAGCGCCACGATGTCTGCACCGCTAATCGCGTCCATGTTGTCTGCCACGGCGTTGATGCCGACCGCGGCCAGTGCATCGCGCCGAGCAGCAACAGGTTCGCCGACGGTGATGTCAGCGTCTAGTCCGGCGTCTTTGATTCCTGTGATGAGCGCTTCGGCCATAATGCCGCCGCCCACAAAACCCAGTTTCATTGAAGATAGTCCAATAGGAAGGAGGTGAATAAAAACCGGCGCAGAGTTGCCTCAGCGCTGTTGTGGATTATATGGCAGAGAGGTTGATCGAAACCTGAATGGTTCCTGAACACAATTCAGCAGACTTGCGTTCAACACCTTGCCACGATTAGGAGAGACTTTCTCCCGATGCCAACCCCGCAGCGACTTTGATCGCCTCCACCATGCTGGTCTCATTAGCAATCCACTTGCCGGTGATGTCGAACGCGGTGCCGTGGTCTACGGACGTGCGGAGCCACGGAATGCCCAGGTTTACCGAGATGCTCTCTTCAAAGCCGTGAACCTTGATTGGGATGTGGCCCTGATCGTGATACATCACCACTACAACGTCATGGCGACCGTCGATAGCCTGGTTGAACACTGAGTCAGCAGGAATCGGGCCTGTCGCAGCGATTCCTTCAGCTATCGCTGCCTCAACCGCGGGCCTGATGATTTCAGCCTCTTCAGAGCCGATGAGTCCATTGTCAGACGCGTGCGGGTTGAGCGCTGCAATAGCGATTCGAGGCGGGTCAAAACCCCACTCCCTGAAATGCTTTTCTGTGAGACGGGTTGCCATCAGGATGTTTTCTTTGGTGTCGTAGTCGACAGCATCGCGCAGTGGCTTGTGCGTGCTGAGGTGCATACAACGGAGCTTCCCAGACACGAGCATCGTCGCAACGTAGTCGGAGCCGCTCAGGCGCTTGAACACTTCCTGGTGACCCAGATCAGGCATCTCTGCCATCTGCCACGATTCTTTATTAATAGGAGCAGTGACCATCGCATCGATCTCGCCGGATCGCGCAAGTTTGGCCGACGTCTCAACCCACTGATGGGAAGCCGCTCCACTGAGTACGGAGTGGGTGCCCAGAGGGAAGCTTTCATCCTCAAACCCGTCTGAGTTGAGAATTTCCACGTTCATGGGGGAGCCAACAACCTCTTCATGGCTGCCCACCGTGCTCAGCTTCAGATCAGCAGGCAGATGCTGCATCACATGCTCAGTGCCCTTCATAGAGCCAACCAGAAACGGCGTACACCAGTCGTATATCTCCGGATGCCCGGTGAGGGCCTTGAGTACGACTTCTGGCCCGATGCCTGAAGGATCGCCCATGGTGATTGCGATTTTGGGTTTGGTGGTCATGTGTCTCGATTGCGATGAGGAGTGTTGTTGGCGGAATGCCATCTTACCCGCCCACGTGTCCACCGTTCGCGAGCGTAAGATGCGGCGATATTTCACTCACGAGATCGAATCACCCTGAGGCAAACAATGAAAATCACCGATGTCCGAGCCCGACTTGTCAAAGCCCAGGCGGGTCGCACCTGGGTCTTCATTGAGATTGACACTGATGAGGGCATCACCGGTGTTGGTGAGGCGACAAACTCCGGTGGCGGCGGTGCGATCATGGTGGCAAGAGCCATTGAGATCCTTCGGAATGATTTGCCCGGCTCAGATTTCTCTGATGGCCTGATTGGACAGGATCCCAGTCACATCGAGCGAATCTGGCAGCAGGTTTATCGGCGATTCGGTGCGCTGGGTAGTAGGGGATTCCCGACGGCGGTTCTTTCGGGTATCGATGCAGCGCTCTGGGATATCAAAGGCAAAGCGCTTGGCAAGCCGGTCTACGACCTGCTGGGTGGACCGCTTCGAGACTCGATTCCGTTGTACACGCAC
Source organism: Dehalococcoidia bacterium (assembly GCA_963579925.1). Taxonomy (GTDB): domain Bacteria; phylum Chloroflexota; class Dehalococcoidia; order Lucifugimonadales; family Lucifugimonadaceae; genus UBA1151. Next base: position 2,529 of record CAUZJA010000239.1, read on the forward strand.
GTCGCGCATCCGGATGACCCGGTGGCAGCAGCAAAGCACGCTCGAAGCCTGGTCGATGAAGGCTACGTTGCGCTCAAGACGGACCCGTACTCCGCTGAGATGGGTAGCCAGCACCGTCGATATCTCTCAGGGCAGATATCTGCTGCGGGAGCTCAGATGGGCCTGGACGTGATGACCGCCATCCGTGAAGAAGTCGGTCCAGATATCGAACTGATGATTGACGCCCACGGCAACTTCGATGTGTCTACGGCGGTGGACATGATCAACCGTATGGAGCCCATTAACCTCACGTGGTTTGAGGAGCCGTGCCAGCCAGAAAGCCTGGATGCCCTGAAACAAGTGCGTGAGCACACAAACACCCCGCTCTGCGTTGGCGAGCGCAAGTACACCCGATTCGACTTCCTGCCGATTCTGCAGGAGCGAGTGGTGAACTACATCATGCCGGACATCTGCTGGACCGGCGGTATTAGCGAAACGAAGAAGATCGCGATTCTTGCGGAGACGTTCTACATCCCAATCAGCCCACACGATGCCAGCGGACCGCTGAACGTGGTCGAAGGCGCTCACGTCATGATGAGCACGCCAAACATCTATCGCCTGGAGTTCGGCAGGGCAGCGCTGGAGGGCTATAACAACTGCCTCACAGAGCCACTCGATGTCCGAGATGGCAACCTCTATCTCTCAGACAAGCCCGGTCTCGGCTACGAGTTGGATATTGAGTTCATTGAAGCGCATCCGGATCCAGCATGGGTGGCACTGGGCGGCGGATAGCGCCTTCGTTTTAGCCCCAGATTCCGCGATTTACCCCCTCTGCCTGTGGGAGAGGGTTGGGGTGGGTACAGACCGGGGACATAGGTAACAGATCAGACCGGGCACATGGGTAACACTCAACTGGCTAGATGCCAGCAGAGGAGTGACCCATTGCCCTGGAAACAGACAGACCCGTTGCGTGAACAGCGGGATTTCATCGAAGCGTGGTCAGGAGAGGTGGAAACGCCTTTTACTGTGTTGTGTAGACGCTTTGGTATTGCCCCCAAGAGCGGTTACAAACGAGTGCAGAGGTTCAGGCAGTTTGGCCGAACTGGCGTCGGCGACATCACGCGGGCACCACACACTCATCCCAACGCCACCCCTCACACCATCGCAGAGATGCTGGTTGAGATGAAACTCAAACACATGACCTACGGCCCCCGTAAGCTCGTGGCGCTCTTACAACGTTCACATCCAGAACTCGGTCTCCCGGCCCCAAGTACGGTCGGTAGGATCTTGAAGGATCGAGGACTCGTTCGTCCCCGGAAGAGGCATCAACGCTCAGCACCGTGGACTGCCCCTTTCTCAGACGTCCAAGAGCCGAACGACACCTGGTGTGCCGATTTCAAGGGCTGGTTTCGTACCGGGGATGGAGCTCGAGTTGATCCACTCACGATTACTGACTCTGCCAGTCGCTATCTCATCGCATGCAAAGGTCTGAAGAGGCCTACCTACGAGGAAACTCGTCCTATCTTTGAGATCTCATTCCGGGAGTTCGGACTCCCAGATGCCATGCGTACTGACAACGGGCCGCCATTCTCAACCGTCGCTCTCGGTGGGCTGAGCAGACTCTCAGTCTGGTGGATCAAGCTGGGCATCATTCCTGAGCGGATAAGGCCAGGTCACCCGGAAGAGAACGGTCGACATGAGCGCATGCACCGTACCTTAAAAGAGGCCACCGCATC
>CAUZJA010000240.1:0-4210 GCA_963579925.1 Dehalococcoidia bacterium
TAGCTGCAAGTTCGGGCGTGGCGTCATCAGCAGCCACCTCCACACTGGCTATTTCGGTAGAGCTACACGCAATAGCGACAACAAGCGCAGCGGTGGTAATTCCGACGATAATTCGTCGCCAGCCAATTTTTGATCTATTCAGCAAAATCAGGGTGGACTCTCAATGCCAGATACTCCGTGCGGGGCCATGAAAAATTATGATCGCATCACTGTTTGACGGTCCATAACCCCCGGCGTAGATTTGTACGGGATTTTGGGATGACGCGATTCATTGTATTCGCGTGATAGTCCCGTCTCTTCCACGCCGCACACAATTCCCGGCACCGCCGGTTGATCAGCCAACCCGGTAGACAGCACCAGAAGCACCAGAAGCACCAGGAGATCAGGAATAGCAGATGCTCATGAACACGTTGAAGGAAAAGCTCAACGCTAACCAGCCAACGGTTGGACCGTTCGTAAATAGCCCGGCGCCGTCACTGGTAGAAGGCATGGGCTGGTTGGGATTCGACTTCGTGATCATAGACTGTGAGCACGGCTCGATGGACTATGAGACGACAGAGAACATGATTCGCGCCGCTGAACTGTCCGGAATCACGCCGATCATTCGTATTGGCATGAATATTCAGCAACACATCCAGCGATACATGGACGCCGGCGCTCACGGCGTGCTTATCCCACTCATCAACAACGCTGCCGATGGCAATGCGGTTGTCGATTCAGTGAAGTACCCGCCCATGGGAAAGCGCGGTGTGTTTGGCGGTCGACCATCTCGCTACGGTCTTCAGGACACGGCTGAATATCTCAAAGAGGCAAACGAGAACACTTTCGTCGGTCTACAGATCGAAACTCTTGATGGCATCGAGAATCAGGATGAAATCATCGCCACCGAAGGCGCTGATCTGATCTTCCTTGGCCCGGGTGATCTCTCAACTTCATTTGGCCTGCCTGGTCAGCCAGCGCACCCGAAGGTCATCGAGACAATTGAAGGCCTCACAAAGAAGATTCTTGCCGCAGGAAAGCACGTTGGCACGATTACAGCAGACGCCGGTCAGGCGAAGCACTGGAATGACATTGGTATCCGGTGGCACGTGAGCAGCACAAACCGTTTCATCAACGCCGGAGCAAGTTCCTATTTGAATGAAACCAGAGCGGCATTCACCAGCTAATCAACCCCATGACCTCAGGAAAGTGGAGTACTCAAATGACGCAGAAAATTGGATTTATCGGAATGGGTTTGATGGGCGTGCCAATGGCCGGTCATCTGGTCGATGCAGGGCACGAGGTTCGCGTATGGAATCGATCACCAGGCAAGACTGACTCACTGGTAGCGAAGGGTGCCATCGAGGTATCTTCACCTGCGGACGCCGCGGCCAACAGTGAGATCACCATCACCATCGTCAGTGACTCACAGGATGTACATGATGTGGTCGCAGGACCAAGCGGTGTTGGCGAGGGCGCTACCGCGGGGTCAATCATCATAGATATGAGCACGATCTCGCCTGCCACAAGTAAGGTGCTGGCAGCAGATCTCAAGCAGCGCAACATCAGCTTCCTGGATGCACCCGTAACGGGTGGCGTTGCAGGAGCGGAGGCCGGGACGCTTTCTATTCTTGTGGGTGGTGAAGACGAGGCATTCGCTCGTGCCCTCCCGGTATTAGAGATACTGGGAGGCAACGTGACGCACGTTGGGCCTTCTGGCGCTGGACATACCTCCAAGCTGGCTAACCAGATGCTGGTGGCCGGATGCATGGTTGGAATCTCAGAAGCGCTGGTTTTCGCGAAGAAGGCGGGTTTGGATCTCGACAAGTGGCTCTCCGCCGTGGAGAACGGCGCGGGCGCCAGTTGGCATCTGTCGAACATGGGACCAAAAGTCATCGACGGTGATTTTTCCGCTGGCTATATGGTCAAGCATCACCAGAAGGACCTGCGGCTCATTCTTGAGACTGCCGGTGAGAACGCTTCAGCAGCACCGATGGTCGGACTGGTGGCTCAGCTCTACCGGTCAGTTCAGGCATACGGCGGTGAAGAGTTTGGCCACCAGGCCCTGGCAATGGCAATCGAGAAGCTTTCTGACGCCGAAGCTCGCAGATGAGGCGTGTTGGGATCACGGGAGCGGAAGGCCATATTGGCTCCGCTCTCCTGGAGGGACTTGCTGATCGGTACAAAATAGTACCGATCACCCTCACCACTCAGGCCTTCGAATCTACGGTCGTCGATTTGTCTGACGCGACAGCGACTACGGGCATTTTCGATGGACTCGACGCGGTGATCCATCTGGCGGCAGACCCCAGTCCAACGGGATTATGGGAGTCGATGTTGCAGAACAACATTTCGGCCTCATACAACGTGCTGGAAGAGGCACGTCGCGCCGGGGTGAAGAAGGTCGTCTTCGCCAGTACAAACCACACGCAACATGGTTACACCATGGGTGGCTCTCCAGATGAGCTTGATCTGGAAAAGAACTTCATGTTGAGGATTGATGACCCACCCAATCCAACCTCGCTATACGGCGTTTCAAAACTCACCGGTGAGCAGTTGGGCAGGTTCTTCTCGCGGGAGTACGGTTTGCAGTTCGTAGCGCTCAAACCGGTCGCGGCGATGACCCAACAACTGCGGTGGGCAGCCCATCTGAGGACTACGTCCGGGCGATGTTTATCAGCATTCGCGACATTACAGAGGCCTTCGCAACGTCCCTTGAAGTCGATGAGGCGTTTCTAGTTGCGTACGCCGTGAGCAACAACGACCGCCGCATCTTTGACATGCGTAGCACGCACGAAAATCTGGGCTTCTATCCAGAAGGTAACGCGGAAGATTACTACTCCCGCTAACTCGCTTTATTCGCATGACTAGAACCGCGGTAGGTGTGGCTTTCCACGGTCAGGATGTGGGATAGCACCACACCCAGTCTCGTGTATCCCGGATCACTCGTGCCTATCCCTTCATACATACTGTTGATCTATACCGGGACGGGTAATTGGATTGCGTAAGGGCGACATGAGCTTAATTCTCATAGTCGATGATGAAGAATCGGTCAGGGATGAACTGACCGGTTATATAGAAGATCAGGGACACGAAGTTCTGACGGCGGAAGACGGGCACGAAGGCCTTCAGTCCGCGAAGAATTTCGCGCCTGATGTTATTTTGGTCGATAGCATGATGCCCGTCATGGGTGGCCTTGAGTTGATGGAGAAGCTCCGGCAGGCAAGGGAGACTCATGAACTCCCGTTGATCTTGATGACTGATCATGAGACCCCCAAAGAGAAGCAGAGTGCCCAGTTTTTAGGCGTACGACTACCTTCAGAAGCCGCTCTCCAAACAAGATATTCAACTTCGCGTCAAGTGGGCTCTCAAGTCCGGCAGCGTTGTCCCTGCGGTCCTGTGGGATCAGTCTGGCTCTGAGGCCACCAAGAATGACGAAGACCTTGAACTGGACGCGGAGAGTACCAAGAAGACAACTTCTGCTCCTGCTCAGTCCAAATACAAGGAAGAGCCCGACGAGGCGTTCAAAGAGATCACGCCAAAGAAGGGTGGGACAGTAGAGTCTCAGTCCGGCAACGTGTCGATTGAGATTCCAGGAAACTCCGTTCCTGACTCCGTTGGTGTGATGGTCAGAGAGACGGATCAGAAGAGCGCACCTGACAACGATACTCTCCGTCTTCGACTTGGCGAGAGAGCCACAGATGTGCGAGTCGCGGACCGGACAGGTGCGCGCATTGCCGGAATGCAGCTGAAGTCGCCCGCCCGGATTGGCATCAAGGTAGACCCTAAAGATGTCATCAAAGGCGGAAAGAAACGGGTACTGCGGGTCCAGGAATATGTTCCGGAAACCGACTCAAGGAGAGAAGTAGCAACATACGTCGATGAAGAAGAGAGTGTGGCGTACACACGACGCGAGCATCTGGGCCGTGCGCCCACGGAGACAAAAGGGCTGGTGCTGGTGGTCGAGACGGATGAGGCCGAATTCCCTAAAGAGGCATCTGCACTGGAAGGTTCGGGCTTCAAGGTAGAACGGGAAACCAACGCGGGTAAAGTGAAAGACCGCATCCGGCGTGAAAAGCCGGTCATCGTCATACTTGGTTTTGGAATTGCCGGGGCCGCGGGTTCAAGGCTTCTGCGAGAGATCAAGTTCGACCCTGACATCCGACATGTAACAGTGTTTCTGGTATCTCATCCAGATGACAAAGAAGCTTACGCGGACGCCATTACTGTT
>CAUZJA010000241.1:0-4092 GCA_963579925.1 Dehalococcoidia bacterium
AAAGAGTTCGAAACTCGAGAAGGAGCCCCGCTAATCTGGTACGAAGCGGCGTTCCCAACGCTGGAGTCTTAGAGTTCCCTCTCCCAGTCGGAGAGGGCGCGCCGCGGTTGATGATCACCCACACCGTCCATACAGCCGAATCCCCTCACCTCATCAATACGCGCATAATGCGCAAGATGGATTGGGGATGTTCTGAGCTAGGTAGATTCGTCGTTTGGCGGAGGCTCGCGCAATAGCGACATGAGGAGAAGGTCATCGTATTTGCCATCGATGTAGCGAGCCATACGCTTCAGTCCTTCGCGGAGGAAGCTGAGTTCCATGTATAGCGCGATTGCCGCTGAATTTGAGGCAAATACTTCAAGTTCGATTCGGGTGAGGCCTTCATTCCAAGCAATGTCGATCGTGGCACGGGCTAATCGATTTCCGAGACCCTGCCGACGATAGGCCTGCAACACGCCCATCCCCAAACTACCGGTGTGTTCAAATCCCGGCAATTCGGTTGTAAAAATATCGCACCAACCGACAACCTGTCTGCGATCAACCGCGAACATCCGAGCATCGCGACCTTCAGACGCTTTCTCTGTGAATTCGCGAATGGCCTCGAGGGGCGGTGCTTCAACACTTCCAAGGTGAACGCGCTCTTTAGCGACGGAGTCAAAGCATTGGTGAAAGCTCTTGTCTAGATCAACTGAACCTTGTTCGACTTTGATTTCGTTTGGCATTGTGCTGTCTAGACGGGGACATTCGGTTGGGAGCTAAAGAATCATCACTGATCGTATCTACCAATTCTCTTTTGGTAGATACGCGGCTTGGAAATTGATCAGAACGATATCTAGATCTGATCTCTCATCGGCGAAGATTTCGTTGAGGCGCCTGGTTACGTCTGAGAGTTGTTCGGTACTAGAGAAATCACAGCGAATATTCCGAAAGAGTCGGGAACCAGCCGTGACAAGCCCATCAACGAGCCTCATACCGAGGGCCAGCGTGTATTTCGACGCTGAAATCAAATATTCCATCGATGTAGCTTAGCTGCGCCGATGCTTGGAATGACAGGGTTCTTGATTGCTGCCTCGGCCCAATGGCGAATTCGGTCTCAGAATTGCCCGATTGGCAGAGTCCTCCCATTGACCCTCCCCCCCTCTCGAATCTAGAATTGATTGGTTGGGAGAAAACATGTCAGATTATGCAATAGTTCGAACTGGCGGTAAGCAGTACCGCGTTCGGGCCGGCGACACAGTAACAGTTGAGCGTTTGGTTGGAGAGATTGGTGATTCCATCAATCTTGATGACGTGCTGCTCACGTCCATTGACGGTGATGTCACCGTTGGTACACCTGTTGTTGAGACGGCTTCAGTAAATGCGGAGATCACCGATCAGCCCCGTGGCAAGAAGGTGATTCACTTTCGCTATAAGAACAAAACACGCCAGCGCACCAAGCGCGGTCATCGACAGCACTACACCGATTTGCTGGTTCAAGGCATCTCATCAGGTAAGTAGGCCAATCAGGAGAGTCAGTTATGGCACATAAGAAAGGCGGGGGTACCTCCCGCAACGGCCGGAAAAGCAACGGCCAGCGCCTTGGAGTCAAGGTTTACGCTGGCGAGGTGATTACTGCTGGCTCAATTCTGGTGCGCCAGCGCGGCACGCCAATTAAGCCCGGTATCAACGTGGGCGTCGGAAACGACCACACGCTGTATTCCAGGGTTGATGGTCAGGTCTACTACGATCAGGCTACGAAGAAGCGCCGTCGTGCAAACGTTCGGCCCATTGAAGAAATGGTGCTGGGCTAAGCCTGCGCTCTCCATTAGGTCACTGATGTGACGACAGGAGCACAAAAATTATGAAAGCTGGAATCCACCCCGATTACCACCCGCATGCCATGGTCACATGTTCATGTGGAAACACCTTTGAGTCTGGCTCAACTCTTGAGTCGCTGAAGGTTGAGATCTGCAGTGCATGCCACCCGTTCTTCACTGGTGAGCAGCGCATTGTTGACACTGAAGGTCGAGTCGAGCGGCTCCGACGCCGATACCAATTGGCGCAGGAAGCCGCAGCCGCCAAGGCTGAGTAACCGAAAACAAACAAAAGGGCCGGACTTCACTGTCCGGCCCTTTTGTTTAACACTCTTGCGGAACAGATACCGCAGGACATGTACACTTCGTCGCTAGCATATGGAACAACAACCAAAACATCAGTATGGCGGTCAGGCCATCATCGAAGGCGTGATGATTCGCGGTCGCGAGCAGGCTGCGGTCGCCGTCAGAAACCCCGCTGGTGAGATTTGTGTACGAGAACTCAGCGTTCCCGGCTGGGCAACAGGGAAACTCCGGACCATCCCGTACGTTCGTGGAATGGTCATATTCGCTGAGACGCTGATCGTTGGCATGCACGCCCTGAGCATGTCTGCTGCGCTTTCCCTGGATGAAGACGATGAAGAGGGTGCAGAGGAGTCGATCAGCAATTTTACGATTGGACTGATGCTGGTCGTGGCCCTTGGACTCGGCATCGGCATCTTTTTCCTGGCACCGTTCTTTGTGTCCAAGCTTTTTGAGAGTTCATTTGGCTCGATTGGCGCGAACATTGTTGAAGGTGCACTGAGGCTCGGTGCCTTTGTTGGATATATCTGGCTTATCTCCAAGATGAATGACATTGAGAGGGTGCTGGGTTACCACGGCGCGGAGCACATGGCCGTTCACGCCCAGGAAGCCGGTCACGATATGACCGTGGATTCGGTCAAGAAGTTCCCGCCAGCTCATCCGCGCTGCGGAACAGCTTTCTTGCTGACTGTGATGCTGTTGGCGGTTCTTGTATTTATCTTCATCCCACGCGATCCGATATCCGTGGTGATTCTCTCGCGAATATTTCTTGTGCCGTTCATCGCCGCCGCAGCCTACGAGTTCATTCGCTACGCCGGTCGGCACCCGGACATGATGGTGATGCGCATCCTGATCGCCCCCAGCTTGCTGCTGCAAGAAATGACGACGCGTCCGCCCAATGATGATCAGATCGAAGTGGCCATTGAGGCCCTCAATCACGCCGTGAAGCTAGATCAAGGCGCACAAACAGAAGACCATAACGTTCCGCCAACCCAGATCTGGGTAGACACGCCAAAAGAGATGAGTCCTAAAAAGGTGCCCGACGAGGGCTAGTTTTGGTCTCGTCTCCTTTCCCTGTGGGAGAGGGCAGGGCGCGGTTGGCTGTCTGCCACGCCCATTCAGCCGAAGGTTCCCCTCACTTCAATCCTCTCCAGCAAGGAGAGAGGACGTAAGAAGCAGCAATGCGGAAGGCGCGCTACTTCCGGCGTTCGCGCAGTTCTGCCCACACAAGATTGGGGTCGATCTCTGCGTCTTCCATCAGCACGAGGCAGTGGTAGAGCAGGTCGCCAAGCTCTTCAGCGGCTCGCTGTGGATCGTTGCCAAGTCCTGCGATCGCAGACTCTCCTGCCTCTTCGATGACCTTCTGGGCGATGCGCTCGCGGCCGTCCTCGAATAGCGAAGTGGTGTACGAGCCTTCGCGTGGATTGCGCTTACGGTCTGCGATTACGGCTCCCAATTCCGCTAGCACTCCGGGTCCAAGTGCTGTTTCGGTTGCGCCGATGTCCGGGTTGGCGTGGTCGAGGAAGCAAGAGGTCTCGCCGGTGTGGCAGGCGGGACCCGTTGGGTTCACTTTCACCAGCATGGCATCGGCATCGCAGTCTTCGACTACGCTAACGACCTTCAGGTAGTTACCTGAGGTCTCACCTTTGTGCCACAACTCGTTGCGTGACCGGCTGAAGAACCAGACATCTGGTCCCTCAATGGTCTTTTCCAGCGCTTCCTGATTCATGTAGGCGAGCGTAAGAACGGCGCCTGTTTCAGCGTCCTGGACTATTGCCGGAATCAGGCCGGCGTCATTGAACTTAACCATGCTCAGATTGCCTCTTGTGGGCGTTGTTATTCAGCCGCTAGGTTGACGAGTTCTAGTAGCGACTTGATCTCTTGGACCGGGCGTACCCGGCCATCGAATTCGCGCCCTTCCCGGTTGATCCACACTGTCTGCATGCCAACTTGCGATGCGCCGTATACATCGTCCCAGACGTGATCGCCAACATAC
>CAUZJA010000242.1:0-4088 GCA_963579925.1 Dehalococcoidia bacterium
TGGCGGCGTCGCTGGCGGCGTCGCTGGCGGCGTCGCTGGCGGTGCGGCAGGTGGGGCGGCTGGCTGCGCACGCGGCGGCTGCGCCGGGGCGCGTGCAGGCTGTCGCGGAGCAGGCGCAGGCGCCGGTGCAACCCTGGCGGGCAGTCCGTCTGGCTTCGGCGCGGATACAGCGCGCGCAACAGCGAGTTCAAGCGGCAGAGGCGACGATGAGTCGTCCCGGAACTTGATTTCGCCAATTGCTGAGAGAGATTGGAGCACCTGCTCAAGATCAATATTCGCCGTGGCTTCACGCATGGCTTCGACCACTTCCGCGGGGTGACTGAGGGCATCGTCTACGCCGGTCTTGATCAGCAGAGCTGCGCGTAGCGTTTCGATAGTCGCTGTCTGCAAGGCTTTTAGATCGTGCCCGGCGGATGCCTGCTCGTTCACCGTGGCCAGACCGGCGGCGGCGTCGCGGTTCAGGAGCGCTTTTGCGAGTGAGATGCTGGCACCTGTATCGCCAAGTCCCAGCAGCTCCTGTGCAGCCTCAGCGGATACGTTGCCCTGGTATGAGATTGCTATCTGCTCAAGCAGATTGAGCGCGTCACGCAGCGAACCCCACGCGACGCGGGCGATCACCTGGAGCGCGTCTTCCTCGTATGTGAAGCCCTCGGCGTCGGCGATGTGCTTCAGACGGTCGATGACGTCCTGGTTGGCGATGCGCCTGAAATCGTAGCGCTGGCAGCGGGAGATGATAGTGGCGGGGACTTTGTCGCTCTCGGTGGTGGCCATAACGAAGATGGCGTGTTGAGGCGGTTCCTCCAGCGTTTTGAGCAGCGCATTGAACGCCGGGCCACTGAGCATGTGGACCTCGTCAATGATGTAGACCTTGTACTTGCCGGTGCCGGGAGTGAAATTGACCTTGTCACGCAGGTCACGGATGTTGTCGATGCCGTTGTTGGAGGCGGCGTCGATTTCGATCACATCCAGGTTGCGGCCTTCGGTGACGGCAACGCAGTTGGAGCAGACCTCATCTGGCTCGCCGTCGGTTGGGTTCAGGCAGTTGAGGGCCTTCGCCAGGATACGAGCCGACGAAGTCTTGCCGGTGCCGCGTGGGCCGGTAAACAGGTAGGCGTGGGATGTCTTGCCCTCAGCGACGGCGCGCTGCAGCGTGTTGGAGACGTGATCCTGCCCTACGAGATCACGGAACGCCCCGGAGCGCCACTTGCGGTAGAGAACTTGCGAGGCGGCAGCCATGACTAGCCTCCAACCTTCGCAGTGGAGGCGATATCGTCGAGCGAATCCATCACCGGCATGATCGGCATGGCATCGGCGCCAAGCACAGCCTCAAGGATTCGATCAGTGCGGGCGAACATATCGCGCTCAGTCTCAGGCTCGGCGTGATCGAAGCCAAGCAGGTGTAGGATGCCGTGGGTGGCTAGCAGAGCAAGCTCGTGCTCGACGGGTCGTCCGGCAACATCGGCCTGAAGCTTCGCCTGATCAAAAGAGATGATGATTTCGCCAAGTGACGGCGCTTCCTCGGGGCCGGAGACAAACTCGGGATCGCTGGTGGGGACGCTGCCGTTGCTGGCATCTTCGCTGCCGAACGAAAGTACATCGGTTGGTTTGTCCGCACCGCGGAACTGCGAATTCAGGCGCTGGAGTTCCGCGTCGTTGGTGATGGAAACGGTGGCCTCGCTCGGTCCCTCAACCAATTCGCGCTTGATAGCTTCAACTGCCGCCGATTCAACTGGCGCGAGTTCAAACATCTCATCGAATTCCTCATCGACTGAGATGTGGACGAACGGGCTGTCGCTGGCGTGTGTCACAGGCGCGACCGGGTTGATTGGCGAGACGCGATAACGATATCTCGATAGTAGCAGGGGTACGGTGTTGTAACTACCATCCCTCTGGCATGCAGGGGCAAATGGGGGCATATGCGCCGAATCTGTTGACGCATATGCCGTACTCACAGGATCAGACTGAGGTGATCACGTCTTTCATTGCGGCAATGATCTTGACGTTCTCTTCTTCTGTCCGAATGGCAACTCTGATGAACTCACCATTGAGTCCAACCTTGTCCTCGCAGTTCCGGACGTACACGCCGTGACGCACTAGCATCAAGGTCGTGACCAGTTCAGCGGGCATGTCTGAGGGCAGTTCCATCAACTGGAAGTTGGCGCTTGTTGGGTATGCCTTCACGTAATCGGCAGTTACAGTGGCGTCTGTGAAGCGTGTGACAGCATCACGGTACTTGCGCAGCACCGGTAGGTACGCCGGAATGAATTCCGGGCGGGCCAGTAGCGAGAAGAAGTACTCAGCCATGCCGTTGATGTTCCACAGGTATCCGTGGGACAGGAGCTCTTTGACTCGCTCAGGCGACATCACGGCGTAGCCAGCCCGAATTCCGGCGATGCCGAAGTCCTTGGACATGCTCTTCACGATTGTGACGTTTGGAAATGCATCGGTGATGCTGACGAGAGTTGGGAGTTCGCCGGCGATTGAGTCCATCCCAAAGTGAAGGAAACTTTCGTCCACGATGATGGTCCGCAGGTGGGACAGCCGACCAAGAATCCATGTGAGGTCATCACGCGGAATCAAGTAACCGTCCGGGTTGTTCGGTGAGATCAATATTGCCGCGTCTGTGCCGCTCTTGATTACTGAATCGACGTATTCGGTCGGATCGATCGCAAAGCCGTTTTCTTTGTGCGACTTGAATGTGGTGACTTGATGGTCGGGAGTCGCGAACTCGTAGTACGGCGAGAAGGTTGGCACGATGACGTGGAGGTGATTCGCGTAGTTGTGCAGGATGGCCTGAATAGCCTCAGTGGCGCCGTTGGCCATGAGGATGCGGCGTGGATCCACTCCAATTGCTGGAGCTAGTCGTTCTGCGATATTTGCGTTCTGAGCGGGGTATGCCTCAACAAGTCGGCGGAAAAGCTGATCGTCTTTCTGGAGGTCGGCATCGAAAAATTTCCAGAAGAGGTCAGTTGCCAGTGGATTAGATAGGTAGCAAGCATCAATCTCGACACTGATGTCGGGAAGGGACTCTTGCATTTGTGAGAGGCTTGGCGAGTGGGAGCCGGAATTGCTCTTCAGCTCGGTAAGTCGCCGGATCTGTTCCTGTTCGCGTGAACTGACTTTAAGTGTGGGCGTTGTGGCTAAAATACGGGTCGCTCCTACTGTGGTTTTCACGGTCATAAAGACCGGAATTTCCGGGACGGCCAACTACGCGGTGGGGCCGATTTGTTGCCGGGGGTAAATCCCATACTACCGCGGCTGTCAGATTTATGTAGACGAAGAGCCGTGTTTGGGAGCGAATTTTCGCCCCCTGAGCATCCAATTTCTAACCCACTCCAACGCGTCAGAATGCGCATTTCCTGGCTCGGCCAGACGCAGTCAATCCTGTTAGGCATGTACAGTGACAATAGGCAAATGGGCCTTTGACTGGAGTTGGAAGCCGTTATTTCGACTCTGGTAATTACGTGGAATCCCGTCGGAGTCAGACCATGCAGGCATCAGTATTTACAGCGATGGATATGTCCGCTGCTGAAGCAGTTCTAAAAGAAGTGAAGCAGATCCTTGATGAGCGAGGGCTGATCTTCTTTTTGCGCCACGGCACAGCACTTGGAGCTGTGCGAGATCACGCGTTCATCGGCTGGGACGATGACGTCGATACCGGTTCAATCATTGGAATGCACGGCCTCACGGAAGAGATGATCTACGCCACCGCAGAAGTGTTCAGGCAGAACGATTTCAACGTGGATGTGATCGATAGCGAACTCCACCTGAGTGTGGACATGCAGAAGTCCGGGATTCAGTTCGACTGGACGTGCTACCGACTCATCGACGAGCACGTCTATCAGTGGCCTGCGGTGAAGATCCCAGTCAGCCTCTTCGAGACTCCGGCAGAAGTCGAGTTCCTGGGCGAGACTTTTCATGTGCCCAATCCACCAGAGAAGTATTTCGAACTCAAGTACGGCCCGGACTGGCGCACACCAAAGCAGACAGGCTTCGAGAGCGAAGTACTGGCGCTAATGCCCGACGGCGAATTGCCTCGCAAGGGCGGAATCGTTGGCAGACTGGCAGATATGCTGCCGTGGCGAAGC
>CAUZJA010000243.1:0-4083 GCA_963579925.1 Dehalococcoidia bacterium
TGCCACCCGAACCAACCAGGCTGCCTTCGCGAATTACGATCTTTCCGCCCACTATGGTGTCCGTTGCACTGCCAGATTGCGGGTCGATGACGGTGATGTCTGCGTCTGCACCGGCCTCAAGACTGCCTTTGTTTTCGAGGCCGAACATCCGGGCAGGGTTGTAACTGAGCTTTTCAACGGCCTCAAGCGGTTCCAACGCGCCGAATTTGCACATTGCGATGGTCTGCTCGATGTTGACGTTTCGGGGCAAGATCCCGCCGTCAGATGCGACTGCATCAACGATGAAATTGCCGTCAGAGTCCTTTGCCGAGGTCAACGCAAACGCCGTTGACGGAAGGTTCACCGGAAAGCTCATCGGCGTTTTGGACTCGAGCCGGTCGAACTCCGCCAGACCTCTGGTGCCACTCACCAGATCAAGCTGGTCATCGCCCATCATCACCACAGAGCCATATCCATCAAGAATCGCCGCTCGCATACCATCGATATCCGGCTCGTAGTTGCGCAGGCGGAGACAGTTGCGTGGGACGTCGTTCACGAGACTTCCATCGGGCGCACACTCGCCTTTCGTGAAGTTCGGTACGGCCATGTGGACCTCCGAGACGACACGTGTCCCCAGCGACTCGATGATCTGTAGCGCCTCAACCACTTCCTCATGCGCGTCCAGAATGGAGCCGCGACAGTAGGCGTTAACGTGTGCGATGTGGAGTCGACCATTGGCACCAAGCATCTCGGGAACTTCTCGTAATCCATCCAGACGGCTGCCGGTTTCTGTGGTGCCAACGTGAAACGCCACGTGTGCGCCCAGGTTGTTGCAGGTCTCGATTACCCGCGCTGTGCCTTCAGGAGTCAGCGGATCGTACCCACCCCACATCTTGGCGCCTATTGAGCCGGAGGCGAGGCCATCCGTGAGCACCTGTTCCAACTCTGAGCAATCAGGTTCCGTGGAGCTGACCGTCACCCCGGGAGTGATGAGCATGAGCGACGCCATGTTGATCCCGGTTCCGCCGCGCTTCACCGCGTCGTAAAGCGTAGCCATTGAGCCACCGAGGTCGATTGCCGTGGTTACACCAGCTCGTGCGAGTTGCTTCAAGCCAATCACAGAGTCGAATCCGAAATCTGAGGTTCCGGCAAAGTGGGCGTGAGCGTCGATATGACCAGGGATCACCCACTTGCCAGCCGCATCGATCACATCGTCGCCTGAGCTAGCACCGTATCCCTTAACGATGTCCTCAACAATACCGTCTGAAACGACCACGTCTGCCACACCATCGAAGCCCGTCTTCGCATCCAGAATTCGGCCGCCACGAAGAACTATTCGATTGGATCGATTTGCCATTCAATGAGCCTCCGAAGTGGGCTGTTACTCAATACAATGAGAGTGTGAAAACTATATTGGATTTTGGAAAACTTTGGATTGCCGCTGTCGTCATAGCCGTTGCGGCGACGACGCTATCGTACTCCGTCGCCACGGCGCAGGAGACGCTGGAGACCGGCCACCATTTTGGGACGCTACGAGAAGGTCCTTATGACATTTCGCTCTACGGCCTGCCTGACCCTCCCAACATAGCCAAGTTTGCCTTCACCGTGACTGTGTCATCAGTAGGGGAGCAACGCCTCCTGGATGACGTCGCCGTGGAGATCGTTGCCATTGACCCCGACGGAAAGCCCGAGTGGCTTAGCCCAGCGCTTAGCTATCCCCCGGTGCCTTCCAGCTACGTTGGCAACGCTCCAAGACCGCCCAACCGATCTTTCAGCCAGCCCGGAAACTGGCTTCTCGAGATACGCGTCGACGGACCAGAGGGCCAGGAAACGGCCCGATTCAGCCTCGACGTGATCGGATCATCCCGCACTGGCACCACAGCAGCAGGATTGGCTTTCGTCCTCGCATTCGTCGCCGTAGCAATCGGTCTATCGTTTGTGACGTGGCGGATCAGACGGGCGCAGAAGGCACGTGACGAGGCGCGGCGCGCCTGAGTTGCCATTTCTGAGATCCAGTCTCCTCAGTTCATTCTCTAGCTATCGCTTCCCAACAGATCCCGCGCATAGTCGATGAAGAGCGTGCCCATCAGCTTGCCATCCTGATCGGTTACGAGGACGATCATTAGCCCTGAACCGCCGTAGTACTCTACGGCCTCGGCCAAATCGGTATCCGGGCGTATCGTGCTCGGGCCGGGACTCATCGCCATCTCGGCGGTAGTTTCGGGGTCGCCTCGTAGAGCGCGTCCGCGTATGCGACCAAGCACGATCCCATCACTGGTTAGGACGATGCACACATTGGCGCCGGCAGCGACCACTCGTTCTTGCACTACCTTGAGCGTTTCATCCAGCTTGCAGGTCACATCATCACCGCGTAGAGGATCTCCGGCCTTGAGTATCGATGCCGTCTTGCCTTCAAGAGGAAAACCAGCCGCAGCCCAGTCGGTCTTTCCCGCAACATAGTCGTAGACCCGGTTGAATCCAAGAGTTTCAAGCCGCCAAGCGGCTCGTGGGCTCATATCTCAGAGCCCGTCCATTCAGTAGACGACTACGGAGCGTCCTTGTTGAGAGCGCTTGTCGATCCAGCATCCAACTCCTTGAGTGGAATGTTGATTGCCTCCGGCAGGTGAGCCTCTGCGTATTCAGAATCAGGCAGCACTTCTACAACTTGAGCGATGCCAGTTTCGATCAGTGCCTGGATTTCATGTCTATCAATTGGTGTCGGCATGCGTAGTGATTCTTTCTGCGAGGCGTAGGTGCGCTTGAGAGCCACCAATATTTCTATTTCTACGGGTGAGACGGGCATTAACCGCTGATTCGTGGTGACCCACCGTCACTGAAACTTCCCCGATCCTCGATGTAACTTCACGCTTAGGTGTTCAACAAAACACCGATTATCGACTGCGTCTGACTCACTGCCCACGGTCTTATCCGTGCTTTCCTCCCTGTTGTCCCACCATAAAAGGCCTACGGCCCCTCCTGCAAAGGGAACACAGCATGCGGCCACTAGATGCAACGTCTCAATCTAGCTCCTCAATTCCCACGCGGCCCAACATTCTTCCTGGCTAGAACGACATTTTCCTCGAGAGATTTCTGTCCCCAATCGAGCTTGGCGGGAATATACTGCTTGCACCGATAATCACATCCGAACATCCGAATATGTAGAGGCAAGCATAGTGGCAGCAGAGACTTTTGTGCAACAGCGAACGGCGCTCGCGGATTCAGCGGACATTGCGGCCGCGTTTTTCACCGGTCTCTCCGACGCAAGTCGGCTGCAGATCGTTTCAATCTTGCTAACTGAGGGTGAGAAGAGCGTCAGCGAACTTGTGGAGCGCCTCGACGTAACTCAACCGCGCGTATCGGCTCACTTGGCCTGCCTTCGGACTTGCGGATTCGTCTCATCGCGCCGGGATGGCAAGTATGTGTTTTATGACGTGACGGACCAACGTATTCGCGATCTGCTACGAACGGCGCAGACCATCGTGCAAGAAAACGCCGGCCGAATAATGTCTTGCGAGCTTGTCAATTAAGGTTGGCATCTAGTTTGGAAGAGGAATACCTATGAATATTGAGCTGTTGTGGTTCGAGGGCTGCCCAAACCACCACGCGGCGCGAGCACTTGTTGAAGAAATACTGGCGGAGCAGGATATTGAAGCCACTATCGAGACCATTGAGGTTCCCGACCTGGAGACAGGTGAACGGGTCCGATTTCCTGGATCTCCGACGATCCGGATCAACGGCACAGATGTGGAGCCAGGTTACGAAGACACAGGCGACGTTACCCCCCGATGCAGGGTCTATCTCACTCCCAACGGCTACACGGGTGTGCCAGAACGGGAGTGGGTTGACGATGCAATCAGGGCGGTTGCCCAATCCGGTCAGCCAAACGGCTAGGTAATCAGCTTGCGGCGTAGCAGCAGGAATGCCGCCGGGTAGAAGACGCTGGCCAGGGCGATCATATACAGCAGTCCATATAGGTGGCTCATAGCGAGCTCGCCTGTCGACAGTCCTCGCGCCACATGTACGGCACCGGTCAGCGGCATCGCCCAAGCGATGGGCTGAACTCCGCTGTGGAGCGAGTCGATTGGAAAGAACGCGCCGCTGAAG
>CAUZJA010000244.1:0-4043 GCA_963579925.1 Dehalococcoidia bacterium
GCTGTCATCGCCGACAATCTACGATCCATCTGAGGTCCCGGGAGAGTGGGAGGCGCAGTTAGCGTTTATTGAGGACGCTCTCAAAAAGTCCGCCGCCAGAGGTGAACGCATGAAAATCGCGTTCTCACATCACCCGCTGTTCACCGATACACCCCGAGACCAGGACACGCGAGCACACCTGCCTCGCGAACGCCGCGAGCCGCTACTGAACCTATTCCGGCAGCACTGTGTATCCGCTGTATTCTGCGGACATCGCCATCGAAACATGTATGCGCGTGATGGCCAGATGGAGATAGTCGTCACCTCGGCGGTCGGCATGCAGTCTCCGAGTAGCGATGTCAAATCCGGTTATCGAATCGTGAAGGTACTCGACGATCGAATTGAGCATGAATATTTCGAGTTTAGAACCGGCCCTGCGACCGTAGACTTGGAATAAACGCTATTCAGGCCAGGCAAAATCCGTTTCGAATTCGAGCTTGCCCTGGATGTCTAGCTTTACCCGGTACAACTCTCCGCCTCTGTGGGCTGAATGATCGTAGCCAGTGGGCTCAAATCCACTTGGCCCGTCACTCGTTCCATTCCAGCCGGTGGTGACGTACAGCTCATTTAGGTCTTTGCCACCAAACATAGCGCTGGAGGTTTGCGTCGCAGGGAAGTGAATCCGGCGCTCTTCCTTGCCGTCAGGGTCAAACCTGATCACACAACTACCACCCCAGATTGCGACCCACAGAAAGCCCTCTCCATCGACAGTCATGCCGTCAGGGATACCCTCTTCATCGCCAAGACTGACCAGCGTGCGCTTGTTTGACCAGTTACCGGTCTTAGCGTCCAGATCGTATGCGGAGACTTTGCGTGTTGGAGAGTCGATGAAATAGACGGTTGAGAGATCAGGCGAGTATCCAATGCCATTGGAGATCGCTACGTTGTCTTCAACAATGTGTATCGATCCGTCAGGATCAAACCGGTAGAGCGTGCCCGGCGGATTTCCATCGTAGTAAGTGCCCGCGTAGAGCTGACCTGCAGGGCTTGCGGAGACGTCATTGAACTGCAAGTTCTGGCCTCGCATCATGCCGCGATGAATGTAAGTAATCTCCTCACCCTCGCGCCAGAGCCCAATACCAGACCAACTGGCCATCAACTTTCCGCCTTGCTTGTTGTTGGAATATCCGCCAATGTATTCACCTGTATAGATAGTTCGGCTGTTGCCAGTGGCTGGGTCGTACTCAAACATTCGGCCGGTCTGGATATCGGTCCAGTCCAACATCTGGCGTTTGGGCTCCCACACAGGCCCCTCGCCAACCCTGCACTTGAAGTCAGCAATCATTTCTATGTTGTAGGCCATCTATCGTCTCCGGGCTGGTAGCAGTTTTTAACCTGCCACTACCGATTATTGTGGGCGAGTCGGGTTTCTTTTGTAGCAGCTCTGCTGCACTGTGGATGGGGAGAGTACAACAAACTGGTGCGGTATAGTCTCGTTTCATCAAACTAACTTGCTTTCCTGGTTGTCACGTTGCCTTCAATCGACGAATACACATCCAACCCTTACGCGGCGCTCGGCCTGCGCCCGGTTATCAACGCCACATGCCATCACACGCGAGTAGGTGGGACATTGATGCGAGATGAGGTTTTGGATGCGATGCGAGCGGCCTCAAAACACCATGTGATCATGCCATCGCTGCAAAAGGCGGCTGGAGACGTGATTGCGAAGCACACCCATGCAGAGTCTGGTCTAGTCGTATCGGGATGCGCTGCGGCGATTTTGGTGGGGACAGCCGCAATTCTTACGGGCAAAGACCCGGCGAAGATGATGCAGTTGCCACAACTCGATGGCATGAAGAATGAAGTGATCGCCGAGCGATTTCCTCGCCAGACGAATGACGAGGGGATGGAGTACACCCACTACGGCTACGCCCACGCCGTGAAAACAACCGGGATCACATTCGTGGAAGTTGGCGATGGCAAGGTGGCGGCTACTGAGGAGTTTGAAGCTGCCTTCACTGAAAAGACAGCGATGGTCTACTGGGGCACGGGCGAGTTTGGTGGGAATCTGACGGTTGAGCAGGTTGTGGAGATCGCAGACCGGCATGACGTGCCCGTGCTCGTCGACAACAGCAATAACCTCCCGCCCAAGCGTCACCTGCACCGTTACATCGACGCCGGTGCCGCACTTGTCACGTTCTCCGGCGGAAAGGGCCTTCGGGGACCGCAGGGCTCCGGCATCCTGGCGGGTCGCGCTGATCTGATCGAGGCCGCCGGAATGCAATCGACACCCACGCAAGGCATCGGCCGTGTAACCAAGGTGAGCAAGGAAGAGGTCATCGGGCTGATTACGGCGCTCGAAATGTTTGCAGAAGAAGATGAAGAAGCGTTGATCAGCGACCAGCGACAGCATGCCGACCGTCTGTTCAATCAGATTGAAGGCGCCGTCACAGCCCATGTAACACTGATGGACCCCGATCATGCCGGTCGTCTCTACCCAACCGTTCTCGTGGACGTTCCAGCGAACTCCGGAAAGACTGCTGAGGACGTTCTGGATGAGCTCGAAGCAGGCAAACCGTCGATTGCAGCGATGTCCGGATTCGATCCGCAGACGATCCGATTGGACGTGCGCCTCTGCGAAGAGTGGGAGATAGATGAAGTCTCCCGCCGCCTGAAAGAGATTCTGCGCTAGTTCACTCGCACAACGTTCGCTATCGCTTCGGTCAGTCGCCGTTCAACCGGCTTCGCGGTGACGGGGTTTTCAGGCCACTCTTGAGCTGGAGCTAGCGACAACCTCAGCAGAAGCCTAGCCAGGAACGCCACATACTCGTGTAGTTCCCGGGAACGCACTTTGTCGATAGTGCCTCCGGGCTCATGGTGGAACTCGGCGTCAGGGTTGCGCGCGGCGAACCGCCAACGCCAGCACATTGCGGCGTCAATACCGCGCCTCGCGAACGGGAAGTGGTCAGAGTTGGCGTCCATCTGGGCCATTACATGGCATCGAGAGCCGATCGTTGGCATCGGCTACCTCGCGCCTCGTACCGAAGCCAACGTCCACAAGCGGCGCATCAACGTCTACCGCTTCACAGTGGTTGAAGGGCAGGATATCGAGCTCCCTGACCAATCCGACAACCGATAGCGTTGCGGACTACCCGGACCAGGTCTTGATCGGGAACTCTTCCAGCCCCGCACCACTCAAACCATTGGCGACCATTGCATCCCGAATGTACTCAGCAGCCGAGCGTTCTGCCGAACTCCCGGCCCAGCGGGGACCGATCTCCCCACAAAGCTGCTGCAGATGTTGATCAATCTGTGACTCCACCCACGATCCACCGATCAAATACCGGTCAGCGGTTTTCCAATCCATCTCGATATTCCTTATATATAAATGATTAATAATGAATTACATAAGAATCAATCGAGGCGGTCGACTCATCGCTATCTATCTATGCGAGACTCTGCGCGATAGGAATGCCCCGGAACGGCCTCTGTACACAGGGACTTTGCCCACTGGTGTTGTATATTCAGCAGTCAAAGGACATTAAAGGCAGCAACGATGGCGTTAGAGATGCGGACAGAGTGTGAACGGTGTGGCAGCCACACGGATGCTGTATTTATCTGCAGTTACGAGTGCACATGGTGTCCTGACTGCACGAACTCATTCGATAGCATCTGCCCCAATTGCAGTGGTGAACTGGTCAGCCGCCCGATGCGACTGCCAAAAGCTAATTGATCCAGCTAAACCCACGATACAAGCATCGCGATAAAGGAACACCTATTGGTTGACGTATATGTATTGGGAGCGGGCACGCCCACCCCCACCGCAGATCGATTTGGCACCTCATACGTTGTGAGGATGAAAGATGGCCGCAGCATGATGTTTGACTGCGGCCCCGCAGCCACGCACAAGCTTGTCAAAGCCGGTCTCTTTCCTACTGAGATCGATCAACTCTTCTTCACCCACCACCACTTCGATCACGATATCGACTATCCCTGTTTCCTGCTTACTCGGTGGGATCAGTCGATCGGCAAAGAGAACAAACTTGAAGTAATCGGCCCGCACC
>CAUZJA010000245.1:0-4005 GCA_963579925.1 Dehalococcoidia bacterium
ATTCCAAAACCCTAGAGCTGGATCGGTTTTTAGGGGGCAGATCACCATCGCCTGCGCCTCACGGGTGACCCGCTGGCACCCGGCCTCGTCCAGACCCTCAGCTTTGATCAGCGCAAACGCAACGTCACGATCGAGAGTGGTATCCCGGCACAGATAGACGCGCTTCTTGCCACCCTCGCCAAGGAAGCTATCAACCATGTATCGCCCATCGGCAAAGGATTCAGGAGCGTCACTGGAGCCGACAGGTTCCGGACTAGCAGTGACCGCTACCGAGGCCGTAGGAGCGACCGTCGATGGTCCCGTCTCCTGACCACGTTCCGCCGCCCCCAGGTAGTGGGCAGCATCCTCATTGTCAGGATCTAGCGCAAGAACCGCGTTGGCGCGCTGTACAGCAACGGACCAGTCGTTCTCAGCCAGAGCATCCGATGCCGCGTCGAGTAGCCGCTCGATGTCTCTTTGTACTCGTGGTGAAGGCATAGTTCGGGCATCTTATGCCAATTGCCCTGGAGTGATTAAACCCGGGCACTGAATAACTGAATAGGGCGATATCTGATCACCACTATCCCTTAGCTATATGCAACCTGACAGAATCCGTGATTACAGTAGCCGTTGGGGTTCTTCGCCAGGTACTGCTGATGTTGCTCTTCAGCGTAGTAGAACTCTCCAGCAGGGGCGATCTCAGTAGTGATCTCACCAAGCCCCATGGCCGTAAGTTTCTCTTGATAGCTCTCGCGGCTCTGTTCCGCCACTTTCAACTGAGCCTCATTCATTCCATAAATGGCGCTTCGATACTGGCTACCAACATCGTTACCCTGCCCCATGTACTGAATAGGATCATGGTTCTCCCAGAAGACCTTGAAAATGTCCTCCAGATCGACCAATTCCGGATCGAAAACAATCAAGACAGCTTCGGTATGGCCAGACATGGAAGTACAAGTCTCTTCATACGTCGGATTCGGCGTAGTTCCGCCTGAGTAGCCTGCCGCTGTGGTGTAAACGCCCGGCAACTCCCAGAAAAATCGCTCAGCACCCCAGAAGCATCCCATCCCGATGATCATCGTCTGCATATTTGCAGGGAACGGCGGAACAATAGGCTTGCCGTTCACAAAGTGAATTGAAGACGTTGGGATTGGGGTATCTCGACCCGGAAGACAGTCCTCTGGCGCTGGAACCGGAGCTGGCGTACGACTGAATGTAAACACGATGAATCTCCCTTGCTGTACACCCAGCCTACCGAACTTGGCCCTTTCGGGCTACTTTTGCGTCGTTCCGAATAACGGAATGCCGATACCCATGTGATGAGTACATCGTGCGATAGCGTCCTCAGGTTTTCGATATGCCTGTGCGGCAGGCACCTAGTTCTCAGGTGGTGGCGCGAGTGATCGCGCCTTGCGAAATACTGAAAACAACAGAAGCCCCACAAGCGCCGCTATGAACGCCACCAGTAACGGCACAAGCCATGGCAAACGCTCCGTGAGAGGTTCTTCGGGAAGCGTAGGGGCGACGTAATCGCCGTTGGCGCTGTGGGGCCCTGCTACCGCACTCAACAGATCCGCTGAATCGACTCTGCTGCCGATGACCACTCCCGCATCATAGACGGGAGCACTGCTCTCATCATTGCCATAAAACAGTGAGTAGCCCTCCGAGGCGTCGGCAAGAAAGACCAGCCGCTTCTGATAGCCCTCAAACAGGCCGCCAACAATGCCAATCGGCGGGTTGTCTTCGTTGAACAGGGTTAGCCGAATATACCGGGCCGTGGGCTCTGAAACTTGAATATTCAGGCGATCCAGCGGATTCAGCCCAACCGTGTACGAGAATATCTCCGTTCTGGAGGACAGCGTGACCCACTTCTCCTGGTCATCGCTTACCTGAATCGCAACCCTGCGATTGAAGTTCCTGTCTGACGCCCTCAACTCAATGTTGTGGAACGGCACGCCAGAGCGGCCAAGATCAAAATCAATCGTGGACGTGCGCTCAGTCGAATCATTCACCTGACTCACGGACACTGGATTACTGGTGATCAGGTCTGGCAGCACTACCTCTTCACCAGCACCGTTTGCTGATCCCATTTGCAGATCGCCTGTGCCGTCGTCAATGACCTTAATCCGAATATACCGGGAGGAGGAGACCGAATATCGCAACGTATATGACTCGACTACGGTTGGCCCTTTCACGACGCGGTAGATCTCATCGGAACCAATGCTTGACCACGAGTTATTGTCCGGAGACGCCTCTATTTCAACTTCCCGCCAGAACTCAGATGCGGTAGGCGCACCAAGCTCAATCACGTTGTGCCTGATCGCGCCCGGCCCAAAGTCGAGAGTCATCTGCGAATGAGCATTGGCAACGTAGCCACGGTCGATCACCTGCAGCGGGGTGGCCGTACGAGTAATGCTGCCACGCAGCGACTCCAGCAGGTACGGCGTCTCTACGCCCGAAGTGGAAATCAATCGCAGGTCGGCCAATCCGTCAGCGGCGTGCACATACACATCCTCATCGAGGATTAGCGAGAGCGGATCGTCCGCACCTACATTGGCCGGGAGCGACAGAGCTTTGAAGTATTCCCACTCAGGCGCAGCAAAATCGGCGACGGTCACCGTGAAGAAAAACAGCGTCGTGCCAACT
Organism: Dehalococcoidia bacterium; assembly: GCA_963579925.1. Taxonomy (GTDB): domain Bacteria; phylum Chloroflexota; class Dehalococcoidia; order Lucifugimonadales; family Lucifugimonadaceae; genus UBA1151. Next base: position 2,626 of record CAUZJA010000245.1, read on the forward strand.
GCAATAAGTACCGATACGAATGCTCTATGCACTTTCTGATTCCGTCTGCTGCTTCAGGAAAAACTCCCTGAATGCCTCATTGTGGCGCTGATACAGGTAGCCGCCAACAAGAAGCAGCAATCCCATGATCATGAATGATGCCACCCTGTACCCGGCCTCCAGCAAGAATGAATCAACCAGGAATAGCTTGATTACGGGTATCGCCAGAAGCGCCAGCCCACCCAGTCGCACACGTCGCCAGCCGCCAATCACACCTATCGCCAGGACAACAGCCCCGTAAGTGCCCCAGAGAGCGGTCAGCCCAAGGCTGATCACGCTATCTTCGTCAGAAGAAGCAACATCTACCAGTTCACCGGTCGGAACTCCCTCTATTACCTCAGCCGACAGGAACCAGAGCGTGAGCCAATTCGCCGCAATTATCAGAGCAAACATAGCTATCCGGCTCACGTGCTTCATCTCTAAGAATGGCCATCGATACCATCCCACCGCTGAAATGCCTATCGCAAGGATGAGAGGCCCAAACGCCAGTAATCGGGAGTTGATGAACACGGTGTAATCGTCAAACGCTACTCCGCTCTCCTCGCCCATCGCCACCAGTGCAGCAATCACGAAAATACCCGCACCCGTGAGCGATGCCTCAAGCAACTTCGTGCGCAATCCGAATCCGGTGGCCGCAAGACCCAACATCGCCCAGGAGAAGACCATCCACGCGCCCTCAACCTGACTCGGGACTGCGATTACCAGCACTCCGAATCCTGCAATCATGGCCGCCGGGTACAAGAACTTCTCAGGCCCAGACAACTCGCTCTTCCAGCGCGACACGAGATATGCAGCGCCAAAGATCCCGGCCGTGACAAAGAGATACGAAAGTGCAGAACTATTCTGGAACAGCCCGACCTCGCGGTCGTTTGCAAACGGCGTATCCACGAGAACGACCCAGGCCAGAGCGATCCCGAATAGGAGTACCGCCGCAGCCCTGATGTCCCTCAAACGTGTCTCGCGGCCGATCCACAGTATGACTATCGACTCCACGATCCACGCGATGGAGACCCACGGAGCACCCACCTGCACAGGCACAGCAACAGTCACAAACACCGCGGCAATGCCAAGAAGTATGTACGTGAGCAGTGCATCGTAGTCAGGCCGCTTGTGATCGAGCTGTTCCAGACCGATTCTCAGCATCGCCACGTACCCAACCGCAATATAGAAGACCGCCAGGCTCAGAGTGAATATTCCCATCCAGACCCGGAACTCATCCCACATGATCCCGAAGCTGATCAGTGCGAACCCGGATGCGTTGGCAAACATGACGATCATGTCCAAAGCTGTCGGACGCCGTCGCCAGATCAGGTGGAACAGCGTTGAAGCGCTGACAAACGC
>CAUZJA010000246.1:0-3991 GCA_963579925.1 Dehalococcoidia bacterium
TCTGAAACGCTCTTGCCCCACGTAGGTATTGGGTCAGGGATTCCAACGGACAAGAAGCTAAGAGCAGCTTCAGCAAGAATCAGCCCACCCACATTGAGGCTTGCAACAACAAGCACAGTGCTAGTGGTACCCGGGAAGATGTGTCGAAATATGATCCTGATATCGCTGGCACCTGCAATACGGGAGGCGTCTACGTAGTCCAAGGTTTTCAAGACAAGGACGTCACCTCTTACTTGCCGGACGAACGGAGTCCAGGCCAATAAGACCAATAAGATCATCACCGTCTGTTCAGATGCGCCGATAGTGACACTGGCAAGAATCGCGACCAGTATGAACGGTAGTCCAAGCCACATATCGACAATTCGCATAATGATTTCATCAACAATGCCGCCGTAGTATCCAGCCACAAGAGCCATGGTGACTCCGACGGTGGTTCCAGCAGCGAGAGCGATCCCAGCCACCTTCAGCGACGTACGGGCACCACCGACCAGACGTGAGAGTACGTCACGGCCCAAGTGGTCACCACCGAGTACAAAGACGAGCCGTCCGTGATGCAGACTATTCGCAGCGCGAAACGCGTTCCTACCATCTCTGGTCTCGAGATCGAAATCGGCCTCAATTACAGGCGCGTTGTGCTCATCAGCACGGAACCAGGTCTGCTCATGGTGAGCGAAGGTCCGCAGGTTTTGTTTCTCCCAGTCAAAAGGTGTGATCTGAGGGGCGAATATTCCAACAATAAATAGCAGAGATATCACGATGCCTGGGATGATTGGATATCGCCGAAGCAAGTACCAGGCTTGGATAGCCGGATTTGGCCGGCCAGTTCTGGCTCCAGGTAGAGCGACATCAACTACTTGTTCTTGCGTATCAGATACTTGTGCCAACTCGAGTATCTCCTTAGCCCAGCCTGATACGAGGGTCGATTACTGCGTAAAGAACGTCCGCCAGGAAGTTCATTACAACGTATGCAAGAACGAAGAAGAGGGTAATTGCCTGCAAAATTGGGAAGTCATTGTCATTGATCGCTGCGATCGCTGCACGACCCAGACCTGGCCAGGCGAATACGTTCTCAACTAGCAGGGCACCGTTCAAGAATCCAACGAGGATCAGTGCCGATGCGGTCAGCGGCGCAATCATGGCATTCCTGAAGGCGTGCTTCCAAATGACGCTTTGCTGCCCAACGCCTTTGGCCCGTGCCAACTTAACGTATTCAGAGTCAAGGACTTGCAACATTGCAGAACGGGTAATTCGCATATAACCCGCCAATGCTCCAATAGCAAGCGTGGTCACAGGAAGGATAGCGTTGTTCCAGTCGAACCACCCGTCCCCTCTTGTTGCAGCGGGTAACCAGCCGAGATTCACAGCAAAAATAATAATAAATACAATAGCTAGCCAGAATTGCGGAATTGCCTGGCCGAACAAGGCGATAGCTCGACCGAGGTAATCCCAGCCTGATCCACGTTTAACCGCGGAGAGTATCCCGAGAGGAATTCCTAATACGGTTGCGACAACGAAGGCGTAAATGCCCAGTTGGAATGATGCTGGCACACGATCCATGAGAATCCTTCCAACAGGTTTCTCATCCAGAATTGTTTTTCCAAGATCGCCGCGAATGACCTGGCCGACCCATAGGATGTACTGAACTGGTTTAGGCTTATCGAGGCCCAATTTCGCCTTCAGAGCCGCTGTCTGTTCAGGTGAAACACCGTAGCCACCGGGCTTGGCGTAGAGAAGCAACGGGTCAGCCACCGCACGGGACATGCTGAACACGATAGCGGTTGCGCCTAAGACAGTGATGATCGAGAAGATCAACCTTCGAACAAAGAAACTTCTCATCTTCCGCTGCCCCCAATCATAATCCGTCGTCTCAATTTGCTTCCCAATTGCTCAGTAAATACGCACATGGGATAGTTCTGGTTCGGGCGCATTCTGCCGCTTCTCGGTATGCCGCCTGTGGGAGCGAAGTAAATATATATATGTGCCCGGAGGTCCGTCTCCCGTCGATCCATCCAGAGAAGGGGATTTGCGGAGGAGAGGCCCCTGGATTGCTCCAGGGGCCTCAGCCGTCCGACTTAGTAACTAAGTTCTACTTGACTTCAAGGTTCCACACTCGGTTGATACCGGATGAGGTCACTTTACCCTGATCCCAACTCACGACTTTGTTCGGGTTCATGACCCAAAGGTTCGGAGTTGCCACGATGCCTGGCTGGAGAGCCTCATCGTACATGTAGTCAGCGTAGTCATCGATCAGCTGGTTACGGACACCTTCGTCAGCCTCAACGGCTACCTTCTGGTAGTTGTCGAGAACAAACGGGATCTCAAAACCACAACCGAAACCACCACGCGTCAGGCTTGTCTGAACAAGACCCTTCGGGAAGTGCCACGGCCACGCTTCGTTACCCTTGTCACAGGCGGTTACCCATGGGTGAGTGTTGGTCCGGCCAACCGTCGTGGGACGGAAGGTGACGTAGGAGAACTTCAATGTGAAGACCTGGAGGCCAAGGTCTGCCCAGTAACCGGCAGCAGCATCTGTAATTTCACCACCGAGTCCAAGTCCACCACCTGCGCCCTGGGCGTAGAGGGAGACTGAGAAGGCGTTGCCATTCAGTTGATCCTGCTGTGAAGAGCTCACCTGGTCCTGGCGGTAGTTTGAACTTCCGTCAGCACTGATGGGCCAGTCAGCATTCTCACCACGAAGAATTTCGATGGCGAGGTCTGGGTCGTATCCGTAGTTCCACTTATCCTGCCAGCGTGAGTGCTTCACGGAGAGATACATAATCTCTACGTTGTGGCCAAGGCCAGAAAGAAGCTGCTGATTGACGGCTTCGCGGTCAATCGAGCGTGCAAGTGCGTTACGTACCGACTTGGCTTCTTGAAGGTCTTCTGCATCGTTAGGATTACCGATCCATGCAAGGTCGTGCACAAATGTGCCACGAGTCAACGGAGAACCGTCAACTGCGGATACCTTCTCCCACAGGTTACCTGCGAAGAAGATACCAACCTGCTCCATTCCACCTGTGCTGGAGGTGAGGAATCCACCCTGCACAAACTGTGGAACGTCAACAGGGTTCACAGAAGCGACGTCGACCTCACCCGTCTTCAGCAGAGCTGATCGGGTTGTGGACTCTGTTACTTCAATGAACTTGATGCGGTCGGTCTTTGGCGTGAACTTCCAGTGGGCAGAGCCACCAGCAGCTTCGGTACCGACCAACTCGACAGTGTCAGAACGTGACCAGGACTCAGCAAGGTAGACACCTGTGCTGATGATGTTGTCTCGGGCAAAGTCTTCGCCCTCGGCGTCAAAAACGTCCTTCGAGAAGATCGAAAGGGCCTGACCGGACTCGTTCGTGTAGTCAGCGTTCCATGTTGCGTCAAACGCGGAGAACTTAAGGCTCACCGTGTCAGCGTCAACTACGGTCCACTCACCCCAGAGACCAGCAAAGTCACCGGCCTGTCCATGAATGGACTCAGGGTTTGTTACGGCGTTGGCGTTGTTCATGGAGAAAGCGACATCCTCAGCATCGAGGAATCCCTTGCTCTCTACAACACCAGAGTCGTTGATCCACTGGAACTCTGCACTGGTCTCAACGTCAAACGTTGCACTAGAGAGGTCCGCTGCAATTACCCAGTTCTTACCAAGCCATGGCTCAGTTGCGTCGGTAACTGCGTTACGTCGGAACAGTGACTCAGCAACACCCCAGTTCTTCAAGAAGTCAGGTGATTGCGCTTCGCCTAGTCCGTTCTCGTCGAGAACTGCGAAGATCGCAATAACTGCCTGGCTGTCACCACTCTGTGGCGCCGGGGGGGTTACTGACTCAATGCCAGCAACAGTTGGAATGGCAGTGGCGGTGGCGGTCACAACGACCTCAACCGTATCGCCCTTCTCTGTCACAACAACGGTCTGGACGACAGTGTCGCCAGCTACTCGTTTTTCGACGATGACGGTCTGTACGACTGTATCGCCAGCTACTTGTTTTTCGACGACAACGGT
>CAUZJA010000247.1:0-3982 GCA_963579925.1 Dehalococcoidia bacterium
CACTGCACTTGTCCAGATCAATCTGGCTCAATGTGCTGAGGACATTATTGCTTTGCAAGCAAGACGTCGCGAGTTCCAGTCTGACAAGCTCCACCACGCGGGACCACAAACGAGGAATCCTGACCTCTCCGAACCATTAATCGGTCGGCAGCTTAGCTCTACAGTCATCGCAGTCACTCAAGGCGATCACCGATGCCCAACCTGTTAGATCGCGGCGTTTCCCCCGTGTTCCCTGACCTTCGATGGCTTCTTCAGACCGTGGTTGAGTCCATGACGGTGGGCTACGGACATGTTCGTGTTGAACGGCGGCGACATCAAGCGCATTCACCTCAATCCCCCGCTACCCAAGTGACACTCGCCCATTAGAGGTTGCCCGCCATATCGCTATATTCACACCGCTGGAGAGAGAAAGCGTGGAATCCGGGGGACACTTACAGTGTTAGTTGCTGAAGCACCAAACAAACTGAGGCATGAGACGAGCACCGAAACCGCAAATCGCCCAAGGCCTGAGGCGCCTGACCTGACGGCAATTCTGAAATCCCGATTCGGGTTTGATCAGTTTTTGCCGCTTCAGGAAGACATCGTCACCAATGTCATCGCCGGCAAAGACTCGCTTGTCCTGATGCCCACAGGCGCTGGTAAGTCGCTCTGCTACCAACTGCCTGCGCTGTGTCTCGATGGCCTGACAATTGTCATATCGCCGCTGATCGCGCTGATGAAGGATCAGGTCGATGCCCTGAACGCCAACGGCATAGCGGCCGAATTGGTGAACAGCACCATGTCGCCGCAGGACAACGAAGCGGCGCTTCAACGCGCCGTTAATGGCGAGTTGAAGATCCTCTACATAGCGCCAGAGCGGCTTCCGATGCCGCGCTTCCAGCAGTTCCTGCAGACGGTCACGCCCAGCCTGATCGCAGTTGATGAGGCACACTGCATCTCTGAATGGGGCCATGATTTCCGGCCCGACTACCGCAACCTCAAATCACTACGCCAGACGTTCAAGGGCGTGCCGGTAATCGCCCTCACAGCGACGGCCACTGAGAAGGTCCGCGAGGATATTGTTGAGCAGCTTGACCTTCACACGGCGAACCGGTTTATTTCGGGCTTCAACCGACCAAACCTGACCTACACGGTGCGTCCCAAGAATCATGCGTTTGAGCAACTTGTGGGCCTGCTGCAGCGACACGAAAAAGAGTCGGCAATTATCTACTGCTTTTCTCGTAAAGACACCGAGAACATTGCAGCGCAGTTGGTCGACAACGGCATCGATGCGATGCCGTATCACGCAGGACTCGAACGGGATATTCGCCGCAGTACGCAGGAGCGGTTCATTCGGGATGAGGTCCCGGTGATTGTGGCGACAATTGCGTTTGGTATGGGCATCGACAAGCCAGATGTGCGGCTTGTGGTGCACTACAGTCTGCCGAAGACGCTCGACGGCTACTACCAGGAGACCGGTCGGGCGGGACGTGACGGGCTGCCCAGTGATTGTGTGCTGTTCTTCTCGCTCGGCGACAAGATGAACCAGGACTACTTCATCAAGCAAATTGAAGACCCCACCGAGCGAGCGCAGGTGTCCGAGAAGCTCGATCAGATGGTCGAGTTCTGCGAGACCCGCAAGTGTCGACGCGGCTTTCTACTGCGCTACTTTGGCGATACGTGGGACCTGAAAAACTGCGGTGGCTGCGATGTCTGCCTGGGCGTCACCGGCGAGAGCGGCGAAGAGTTCGATGCAACCGTCATCGCACAGCAGATCCTCTCAGCAATGATCCGGACTGGCGAACGGTTTGGCGCAAACCACGTGGTGGACGTATTACGCGGTTCACGTGCCAAACGAGTCCTCGAACTGAAGCACGATGAACTTTCGGTGTACGGCCTGGCGCGTGAAAGCTCCAACGACGATCTCAAAGAAATATTCGGACTGCTCCAGGGTGAAGGATTCGTAGCGAAAGCTCAGGGTGACTACCCAACTTTCTACGTAAGCGATACGGGTCGCTCATTCCTGAAGTCCAGGGCCACGCTAACACTCCGCAAACCGGTGCGCGAATACACACCAGTTGCCAGCAAGAGCAGCGGAGACCTCGACTACTACCGGGCACTATTCGAACTGCTGCGCACGCTGCGGAAACGCATTGCGGATCACCGCGGCGTGCCGGCGTTCGTGATCTTCGGAGACGTGGCGTTGCAGGAGATGGCCTACTACCTCCCGCAGAGTCGTGAGGCCTTCGCCGGAATCTCCGGGGTCGGCGAGACCAAACTTGAGGAGCTTGGCGATGAGTTCATCAAGGCAATCACGGAATACGCCATCGCACATGACTTGAAAGAGCGAGACATCCCAAGAGGTGCCAAACGAAGCGCACCACGCCCTGCTCGAAAGCGCTCATTAGGTACTTCGCACGCTGAAACACGACGCCTGTTCACTGAGGGCTTTGACATCACCGAGATCGCATCAGAACGTCGGCTCTCCACCAAGACCGTCTTCCGACACCTCATGGACATGGCCCAGTCCGAACCACCACTCGACCTGAGCAGCCTGATGCCATCGCCGGATCGAACCGAGGCAATCAAGGCGGCGATTGAGGGTGTGGACGGCGAGCGCCTCGCTCCAATCAAAGAATCACTTGGAACCGACTACACCTATGAAGAGATCAGGCTGGTGAAGATGGCAATGGAAGACGTAACCCAGACCACCTAGTTAGGAATAGTAGTGCGATGGGAACAAAAAGACGCTCGCGCGCGTCTTTTCTCCAGACTACCTGGAGAGAACTTGTGGAGCAAAGAAGCCATCGTCGATTACCAGTGCTGGTCTCATTGGCTCAGCGATTGCACTTATCGGCGGCGCACTTGCCGCCAATACGGACAATCTGAACGTAAATGTCGGACTCGCCATCATCATCGTGAGTGGAGCCGTCTTCCTATTCGATTCTCGGCGTCTCGGCAAAGGGTACCCAGGAAAGGCAGGTTTGAAACCTGCCTCTAAATTATATTTGTGACCCACCCCGCAATGTTTCCTGTCATGTATGTCAGGAAATACAGCGACATCCAAACGCCTAAACGATCAATTTTGGCTATTTTGAGGTAGTTATTCCCTTTTAAAATGCTGGGGTCTGCCGAGGATGCTGGCGAGCACACCACAGTCGCCTACTCATCACTTCGAGACGAGTCCGTATGTGATGTCCTCCTCACCCGCAGACGCAGAATTGCGCTAAATGTGCAGACACGTGAAGGAATGGCGAGGTAAAACATGACAACCGAGGTAAAGACCAAGTGGGCAATGAAGGCCGACTACTACCAGACCTGCAACTGCGACTACGGCTGCCCATGCGAGTTCGAAGCCCCACCAACAATGGGATTCTGCGAAGGTGTTGGCGCCTACAAGATCATCAAGGGCAATCACGGTGATGTGTCGCTTGATGGACTAGGATTTGGGTTTGCGCTCCACTCCCCCGGCGCTCTCCATGAAGGCAACCTGATTGTCGTTCTAATGTTCGATGAGAACGCAAATGAGGCACAGCGGGAATCCCTTCTGAAGATCACCACTGGCCAGGAAGGCGGAATGCCTTTCGAGATCATCGTGCAGTTGGTCGGTACGCTGCTCGATCCGATCTACACGTCGTTCGAGTTCAATAATGCAGGACAGAACAGCACGGTAAAGATTGGTGACATCGCATCCATGGCGTTCGAGCCGATCAAGAACCCAGTGACAGGCGAACCGGAGTCGATGCGTCTTGAGCACGAGACCGGATTCCTCTTCCAGAGCGCTGATGTTGTGTCAGCCAAGGAAGGAAAAATCTCGATCGAAGGACTCGACTTCTCCTACCCAGACAAAGCTGGATTTGTAACGACCGTCGACTATTCCAACTAAGTCTGACCCGAGTTCGGACACCCGTGCGCCCCTGCCTTTCATCCGAAATAACTGAGGCGGGAGCCGGGTGTTTGAACTCTCAGGAAAACACGCTATTTTGATCAACCGCTCATATGC
>CAUZJA010000248.1:0-3978 GCA_963579925.1 Dehalococcoidia bacterium
AGGAACGTTCAAGCCAGTCGAGGCGTTCAACTTTAGTGATCGCTCAATCGGCCGATCTGAGTCTGCTGCATCACAGTTGCACGTAGCTACAGGTACCGTCTTGTCATCATGGAATGTGAGCAATGCAGAGTCATTCGACCTATTCGCATCGAATGTTCGCGTCGACGCCCACAAAAGTGGCGCCCGACTGGTATTTGACCGATGTCCCCATGAGTACAAAAGCGGCATCGACGTTTGGGATGGCGCGGGCCAGGAGCTTGAGATTAGTCGCAGAATGAAAGGGCAATTCGATCCCAGTGGCACCCTCAATCCTGGTCGTTTTGTGGCGGGTATCTAGTCGATGATTCAATCACCTGCATCTTCCAGGGCATCCAGCGGCCCCGGGTTCAAATCTCCATTTGGCCCCACCGAAGAGGATATGTACAAGTGCGTTCACTGCGGCTTCTGCCTCAACGCCTGCCCTACTTATCTGGTGACCGGCCTTGAGGCAGAATCACCCCGCGGCCGCATCGCTCTGATGAAAGGCGTCAATGAGGGACGTCTGGAAGTCAACGCTCAGGTAATCCCGCACTGGGAGCAGTGCATCCAGTGCAGGGCATGCGAGGTAGCGTGCCCGTCCAACGTGCCGTACGGCCGCATGATGGAAGGCGCCCGCGTCGAGTTAAATCTTACGGTCAAGCGACCGATCCATGTCCGCATTGCCCGCTATGTTGGGTTCAAGTGGCTTTTGCCACACCCGAAACTGCTCCGCTCGTTTGCTCGCCTCATCAAGCTCTATCGGCGCACCGGTCTCCGAAAGTTCACACGCGCCACGAAGCTGATCGATATTCTGCCGGGCAACCAGCGAATGCTGGACGACTACCTCCCTCCCCTAGACACTCCATTCTTCGCGGCGAAGAACCAGACGGCGACTCCGGTTACCCGTCAGCCACGCGCCCGCGTTGCCCTGCTCGGTGGGTGCGTAATGGCGCTCACCAACGGGCCAACTATGGAAGCGACTATGCGGGTGCTCAAGCGCAACGGCGTTGAGGTAATCGTTCCGAAAGGCCAGGCATGCTGCGGGGCGCTTAACGTTCACGCTGGCGAACGTGAGTCTGCACGCGAGATGGCACGCAAGAATATCGATGTGTTCCTGAATGCTGACGTTGATGCGGTGATCACCGCATCAGGTGGATGTGGAACGCAGATGAAAGAGTACGGTGACCTTCTTGCTGATGATGCTGAGTACACCGAAAAGTCTGAGCAGCTTGCCGGGATGACCAGAGACATCCACGAGTACCTGATTGATCTGGGCATCGACCCGCCCAAAGGTGAGTTGGACGTTCAGGTGACGTATCAGGACGCCTGCCACTTGATCAACACGCAGGGCATATCTGCGCAACCACGCGAGATACTGACATCAATCCCAGGACTCAAGCTCCTGGAGATGAAGGAGCCCGGCGTCTGCTGTGGCGCAGGAGGCATCTTCTCGGTCACTCAGCCAGAGATGTCAGGATTCCTGCGCGATCGAAAAGTGGGCAACGTGATGGACGCTGGCTGCGATGTGGTGGCATCAGGCAATCCGGGCTGCGTCATGCAGATGGAGAACGGCCTGCGGGACGCCAAATCCAACGTAGAGGTGAAGTACGTGGTTGATCTGCTTGATGAGGCCTACTCGAAAGAATCGATCGTCTAAGGAACCGATATCACGTGCTTGCCAAGCTCCACGCTAGCAGCGGCAACACCAGCGCCAGCAGCAACTTCAAAACCGTGCTGCGGTAGCACTCGCTCAAACGCGGCCAGCACAGCGAGGACGTTACTTGGCTGACAAGATTCGCCCATCAGGCCGATCCGCCATTTGTTGCCTCTGAACTCACCCAGGCCACGGCCAATTTCGATGGAGTACTCATCAAGGATCTGCTGCCGCACCGCGTTATCATCGATTCCTGCGGGGACTTCGATGACGGTGAGTTGATCAAGCCGCTCATCTGCGGGCACAGGAAGATTCAGGCCAAGGGCATTGAGTCCTGCTCGCAGTCCGGCCGCGGTGTGTGCGTGTCGTTGAATGCGGTTTTCGATGCCTTCTTCCAGCGCCATTCCCAGTGCTTCACGCAGCCCAAACATCATGCTGACGGGGCTGGTGTGGTGGTGGATGTGTTCCGGGCCCCAGTACTGTGCGATTAGGTCGATATCCAGGTACCAACTGCTGGGCTTGGTGGCTCGATTACGAATGTATGCGAGTGCAGTATCACTTACGGCCACCGGGCTGAGACCGGGAGGGCCAGCGAGGCACTTCTGCGGGCCTGAGTAGGCGTAGTCGATACCCCAGTGGTCGAACCGCACTTCGGCGCCAGCCAGCGATGTGACCATGTCCACCATGAGCAATGCGCCGGCCTCATGCGTTAGACGCGATATCTCTTCCATCGGCTGAAGTACGCCAGCTGAGGTCTCGGCGTGGATGGCGGTCACGAGCTTTACATCAGGATTCGCTGCGATTGCATCCGCAAGCAGCGCGGGGTCCATCGCCCTACCCATCGTGGAGTGGACAGGGACTACTTCAGCGCCAAGTCGTTCGGCCATCTCGATCATGCGATCGCAAAAGTGACCATATGCGCACATGATCACCTTGTCACCACGCTCGATCAGACTATTGAGGCCAGCTTCCATTCCGCCACTACCGGACGCTGCCACAACCATAGTGTTCTGGCGGGTCTGGTAGATGATCTGGAGCATGTCTGAAATCTCTTCCAGAATCTCAAAATACGCTGAGTCCAGGTAACCGGTTATTGGCGTGGACATTGCGCGCAGCACGCGCGGGTGGACGTTTGTTGGCCCCGGTCCAAGAAGCATCCTACGTGGGACGGAAAGCGGACCGAATTCACCATCGCTCAACAGAGAACCCCTTTAAGAAATATGCAGGTTCAACACCTGCGATGGAAGTGCCTACGTAACACTCCCAAGAATTGCGCAAACCATCACGCTAACACAGCGCAAATGCAGACGCATAATCTACAAGTTTCTATAATGGTGCCTCAGATCATTCTCATCGCGTGGTTTCGCCAGAGAAGCCACAAATTAATATTGGAGACTCTCAGATGGATCTTGGACTCACAGGCAAAGCAGCAATCCTCACCGGAGCCAGCGATGGCATAGGGCTGGCCGCAGCAATTTCACTTGCGGGCGAGGGTGCGAAAGTCGCTATTGTTGCTCGGAATCAGGGACGGCTCGATGCGGCGGCTGAGCAGGTCAAAGCCGCCGGTTCTGGCGATGTCTTGGCTCTCTCAGCTGACGTGAGAGACAAGGACGCTGTCAATGCCGCTGTCGACGCAGTTATCGCTGAATGGGGCACGGTGCACATCCTGGTCAACAACGCGGGAACTTCATCGGCAAATAGAGTCGATGAAATGACCACAGAGATGCTTGACGTTGACTTCGGCATCAAGGTTTATGGCGCGATCCACTGCTCGCAGGCCGTGTTGCCTCACATGAAGAAGAATGGCTGGGGTCGCATCATCAACACAACTACGCCCGGTGGCAAGGCATCCGCAGGCGGTTCGCAGCCAACATCGCTTTCACGTGCGGCTGGCATCTCGCTGACAAAGGCGATGTCCAAAGACTTCGCTGCAGAGAACATCCTGGTCAATACGGTCTGTGTGGGTCTCATCAAGAGTGGCCAGCACCGGACACGTTGGGAGTCGATGGCGAAGGATGATCCCAACTTCACACTCGATATGTTTTACGAGCGTGCGGGTGGCAATGTCCCCATGGGACGCGTCGGCGAGGCCAAAGAGGTTGGCGATACGATCTGCTACCTGGCTTCAGAGCGGGCCAGCTACATCACTGGCACCGCGGTCAACGTCGACGGCGGCACATCGCCTGTCGTGTAACCGTGTTGGCGTGTCACCGAGACTAGCGCTGCCTTGAGGCGCCCGGCTTGAACGTCCTGCCGCGATCAGAAGTCGTGCGTTCGCGCACGTACTTCATGATCGTCACTCCGTA
>CAUZJA010000249.1:0-3960 GCA_963579925.1 Dehalococcoidia bacterium
GTTTATCGCCGGTGAACTGCTCATTCGTCAAATTCCAACAGCTCAACATCGAAACCCAATTTTTCGAGTCCCTGCAGGAAGGCATAGCGGCCACCAGGTGCAGCGCTCATCGCAGGGAAGTTACCGTTCTGCAGCAACGGCAAACCAATGTCTTCCAGACTGCCAATGACAGGCTCCATCCCATTCACGATAAAGGCAAGGTGATGGATGCCGTTGCCTTTTTGGGCCAGGCAGTCCTGAAAAACGCTTGGCCCTTCAACAGGTTCTATAAACTCCAGCACGATGTTCTTCAATGGAATATAGCCAACCCGGGCGCGCCCCTCAGTAGGTTTGCCTCGATAGAGGCTCTGGGTCTCCTCATGAGCTCCGGTGACGCTCGAAGGAGGTGTTTCGATGCCGAACAATTCGGCGAACATTGTTAAATATTTTTCGACATCGTCTACGACAAAAGCAATTTTTAAAACGTTGTGCGGTAACAAAGAGTTCAAGGGTGTCTCCTTTGATCAAATTTCCCTGGCATTATTCTTCGATCTGGTTATCAAACCATATCAAATGCCGAGATCTTTCAGACTGTAGTTCTTGAGCCGTTTCCTGGCTGAGTCGTCCCAGCGGAACTGGTCTTCGAAGCCGACGAACGGCTGGTAGAAGTAGCGGGTTTCAGCGGCGAAGTGTCGGGCGCGGGCATCGATGGCCGTGGCGATCACGCTCGAACGCTCGAAGATTCTCGCATCGTCATAGACTTCATTCTCACCGGCGACCAGCGCGCCATGCTGCCCGATCACGGCTGCGCGACGATGAAAGCCGAACGTGAGCGACACCCGCTGATCTGGTGAAGTGTTGGCAAACGATCCATGCAGTATCTGGCGGTTGGCCACAGTCACGGAACCAGCTTCACAAAAGAGTGGCACCGCAGTCGGCAGGCGGTCAGAGCCGCCGTTGGCCTCGACCATCTGCTTGATGTCAACCTTGCCGAGCTTGTGCGTACCTGGCACCACCCACAGACAGTTGGCCGGTGTGCTGCGGTAGAGCTGTACCTGAAAGTTAAACCCGTGGCTACCTTCGTCCCAGTCCGGCGAGTCCCAGTGGGTGACACCGTCCTGGTGCCAGGCCACGGACGCCCCAAGACCTGGCTGCTTGATGAAGATGGCATCGTTGTACGGCACGAAGTCCGGACCGTTAATGGCCTCGGCCACTGCAAGCAGACCCGGATGTCCATACACCCTAAGCCCAGCGTCCATCGCCTCACACATGTTGAACATCAAATAGATGACCTTGTCTGGGGTTTCGCCGTCCGGCACCGGCTCGAGCATCTTGGAAGGATGCCGGCCACCACCGGCCGCGGTGCCCCCCAACGGATCGCTCAGGGGCGTTACCCACAAATAGGTATCCCGCACGAGATCGTGACCCAACGCCGGTTGGCCAACCGCATCAACTTTTGCGCCCGGCGCGGCTGGTGCACGGCGCACCATATCGTTGACCCCCGTACGTAGCTCCTCGAGTTCGACCTGGTCGATCACGTCTTCGAAGACATAAAAGCCATGGGTCCAATAAGCGGCGAGGATGTTCGGGTGCAGCGCGCCGTCGGCTGCAAATCGCAACGGACCCCGGTTGTCTAGCGCGAGCGCACGCGCGCACCCTTCTTCCATGTAATCGGCCATGTCAGCTGCATGTTGGGCGGCTGTGGGCCTCTTCCGGTATTCGACCTGATTACCCTTCTGATCCGAGACGGAATTTTTCAATCGTGTCTCATCCATCTTATCGCCCCTTAGTTATTTTGGTTAACCATCTCTGCGGTTACTGCCTGAATTCCAGCCCTTCGTGGTCGCCTGCGTTTCGCCAGTCTTCAAGCAGTTTGAAAAATGCCAGTGGGCCTTGCGGGTACACGGTAATGGCGCCGCTGGATTTACCCTCGCCGTTGAAGTAACTGGGCGTGCACTCGCCCTGACCTAGGAAGGGGGGCGCCACGGTACTTTGAATCATCTTGGTCCAAGCCGATTCAGCCTCTTCGGTGACCTCGACCTCACGTACGCCTTCTTCGAGGGCACGGCCGATGATGTACGTCAACTGCATCGCGGCCTCATCGACCAGGTGTGTGAAGTTCGAAGTGAGGCCGCCTTGTTTGGCCCCGACGATAAATGCGTTCGGAAAGCCGCGGGTGTGCGTGCCGTGCAAACTACGCATGTCGTCGCCCCAATGCGCTGACAACTTGCGACCGTCCCGACCGATCAATTCGTAACCGATCCGCTGGGTGAACGCAGTGCCCACCTCGAAGCCCGTGGCGTAAATGAGACAATCAACTTCGTACTCGACGCCATCGACCACGACGGCGTTCTCGGTGATACGCTCGCAACCCTTGCCGTCGGTGTCGACCAGCTTCACGGCCGGTTCGTTGAAGGCCTGCAGGAACTCGTCGTGGAAGCACGGCCGCTTACAGAACAGCGCATACCAGGGCTTGAGCGCCGCTGCCGTGGCCGGATCCTGGACGTGTTCGTCGACCCGGGTCCGCAGCTCATTCATCTTGCCCATATTCATGCGCTCCATCAGCGCACCGAACTCTTCCGGTGACATCTCGGCCCCGGCCTTCATGTGCTCGAGGATTCGGGCGATGAGGTCGGTCCAGGCATCGTCCACCAGGTCCTCGGTGACATCACCGCCGTGGGTCATCGCAGTGAAGTTCTCGATCCGCCTAGCCTGCCATCCTGGCTCCAGCGACGCAGCCCACTCGGAATCGGTCGGTCGGTTGTTGCGCACGTCGATCGTCGAAGCAGTGCGCTGGAATACACAGAGTTCCTTGCACGCCTTGGCCAGGTGAGGAACAATCTGCACCGAGGTAGCGCCGGTGCCGATGAGACCCACCCGCTTGTCTCGGAGCTTATCCTGTCCTCCGAGCACGTTGCCGCCGGTGTAGTCGTAATCCCACCGACTGGTGTGGAAAGAGTGACCCTTGAAGTTCTCGATGCCTGGAATCCCCGGTAGCTTCGGCCGGTGTAGCGGACCATTACCGATGACTATGAACTGGGCCCGTATCGCATCGCCCCGGTTAGTGCAGATAATCCATCGCGATGCGTCGGCATCCCAGTCGACGGCGGTGATCTCAGTCGAGAGGCAGGCATTGTCGTATAGTCCGAAGTGCTTGGCGATTCGCTGACAGTGCGCCTGGATCTCAGGTGCATGGACGTACTTCTCTGTGGGGACGTAGCCGGTCTCTTCGAGCAGCGGCAGGTAGACATATGAATCGATGTCACACTGTGCCCCCGGGTAGCGGTTCCAGTACCACGTGCCTCCAACGTCGCCAGCTTTGTCGATGAGGCGCACGTCAGTAATCCCCGCCTGGACCAGGCGGGCGCCGACTGTCAGCCCCGAGAGCCCGGCACCGATCAGCGCCACTGTCACGTCGTCCGCCAGCGGCTCCCGCGGCGTCACCTCGCTGTAGGGGTCGTCGAGAAAATGAGCGTATTGCCCCTTGAGCTCAACAAACTGACTGATGCCGTCTGTGCGCATGCGCTTCTCGCGTTCTACGCGGTACTTTGCCCGGATCGATTCGGCGCCGAGGTCGGAATTGTCTGTCTCTGTCATAGAGGGTCCCTTGCTGGGTGGATTATAGAAGATTCGCCGTTCGCTATGCCGCCCGCTTGTGAAGCGCACCAGACCAGGGTCCGCAGGGTTCCGGCGCATGTAGCGTCATTCACCACTGGGGGGTCATGTCTGCTTCCTCTCTTTTTATTCCTTGTATTTACCTGGCCAATCCCCAAAAAAGGTGTGCACTGGATGAACCAGGTATTTGTTCGTTGTATCAAACTGAATTTTGATTCAATATTCAGTTTATATCAACGTAAATCGTGTTGTAAATATGTAAATGGAGGTTGAGTTGGCACGCTACATCCTGAAACGCCTAGCGCTGATTGTGCCAACATTGCTTGGCATCATCACTGTAAATTTCTTCCTCGTGCAACTTGCGCC
>CAUZJA010000250.1:0-3911 GCA_963579925.1 Dehalococcoidia bacterium
GATGGCATTCACTGCCGAAAGGGCCGGTAAAAGCCAATCTCTATGATGCCGGGGAACCAACTTCGGTTCTGGCTCTTGTGACGCCAAATCTCCAACTTGCTGTGATGATCAGTATCCCAATTGATGTGATCACAATCGCACCACCCGGTGCCATATCAGCATAGAAAGACAGCAGCAACCCGGTTACTGCGGATAGCACCCCGATCAGAATAGATACGAACAACGTTTGGCGAAGGCCTGTCGTCAACCTGAGGGCTGCCAGAACCGGTACCACTATCAACGCTCCAATCAGCAAGACGCCAACTACCCGCATAGACAACGTTATCGTCGCACCGGTCAGAACGGCCAAACCCAGATTGATTAGATCCACCCGGATGCCGTTGGTACGGGCAAGATCAACGTCAAATGAAGTCTGGGCGAGTTCAGAAAAGAAGATCATCACGAACCCAACTGTGATGACTCCCAGCCCCGCCAGCAGCCACAGGTCAGTAGTAGTTACTGTGAGGATGCTGCCGAAAAGGTAACCAAACAGGTCTGAATTGAACCCATCGGAATATCCGATGATCACAACTGCTACTGCCAGAGACGCGTATAGAAATACTGCCAGCGCAGCATCTCCCGGCAAAATGCGGCGCGAACGCATTAGCTCAATCAATGCGGCCGCACTTGTTGCAGTGATCAGGGCAATGAGAGGCGGGAATACATTTGCGATAAGTCCAATCGCCACCCCCATCAGCGCCACATGTGCAAGCGTGTCGGCAACCAGGGACAGTCGTCGCAGATAGATGAAGAGACCAAGTGACGGTGCAATTGCTCCAGACATTACGCCGCCAATCAGCGCACGGACCATGAACTCAAATTCAAAGGGATTAGACATGTGAGGCTTTACCGGTGCTCATGCACATCGTCATGCAGCAAGATGTCTATCGGCAGGCCATACAGATCGTGGAGTTCCTTGCCCGTTATGTCATGCGGCGGTCCGTGGAAGACCAGCGTCTTGTTGATGCAAGCGACCACGGTTGCTTCACGCATCGCAACTCCAATGTCATGAGATACCAGCGTCACTGCGGTGCCATCTGCCACCAGGCCGCGCAGTAACGAGTAAAACTCTTCCTGCCCACCCGCATCAACACCCGCCACAGGCTCATCAAGCACCAGCAACTCAGGTTTTCGCACGAGGGCTCGAGCGATGAGGACGCGTTGCTGCTGGCCAACGGATAGCTCGGATACACGCCGTTTCCTGAGGTGCTCAATGCTGGCGGTAGCGAGAGCAGAATTAATGGCATCGGGAGGCCTTCGCCGAAATATCGCTAGTGGACTCACGCCAGAATAGTCACCCTGAGCGACCAGCTCTTCGACGGTTGCGGGGAAGCTGCCACCCAACTCCTCAACCACCTGTGGCACGTACGCTACCTTGCCCCAATCTTTGAATTTATGGGCTTCAACGCCAAATAGATGCATCGATCCGGAGGTCGGCTTGAGGAGGCCAAGCATCAATTTCAGCAGCGTAGATTTTCCGCTGCCATTAGGACCGAGTATCACTGTTAGGTCAGATGAGTTGATTTGAAAACTTACATCTTGAACCGCTACGGAAGATCCATATGAGTATGTGCAGTGATTGGCCTCAACAATGTTTTGTCGCCCAATTGTGGAAGCCATATCTGGGACATCTTGAGAATCAATTTCTGGGTTGGATGTCAATTGGAAGTCTCAATCTGGCATCTGTTACATCGGACGTATATTTCCATCCTGTGTCCGGTGATTTCGCCCTCTACTTCGCGCTCCAGAGCTCGCAGGACACGTTCCACAGTAGAGGCTCGAAACTCGTTGACCGCTCCACAGTTAGTGCAGATTGAGTGGTGATGGTGGCGACCTCCGGTATCAACGGCATATCGGGGCGCCCCATCGGGCAGCGCGACCTTGCACAGCGCGTCTGCTGAGAGAAAGAGTTTGAGTGTTCGGTAGACGGTGGCGCGTCCGACGGATGGAAGCTGCTCGCATATCTCTTCAGCAGTGAAGCTTTCCGGGGAAGATTCAATGGCTTCCGCAACAAGACGGCGCGTCTCAGTGGATCTATGTCCCTGATCCTCAATGGCCAAGAGCAGATCAGATTGGGTAGTACGACTTGTGGAGACCATGATTCAGGCGCCTGTTTTGATACCTTGTATCGATAACAGGGATTGTTTCACTCTAGTGGCACGCGGTCAAACGATTAGTCGAGTGGGTAGGCCGTGCCAATAACCCAGACGGAGACGACGATTGCGATAATGCTTACGAGCACAACCTCAATCCGAGCACTCTTTCCGGGGACTGAGAGGATTGGTGTAAGAAACCCTTCGGCGAGTCCGGTCATCGTTTGTTGCGGCCCGAACGATACCGTTGGTACAAGCCTGAGAGCGAGAATAAATCCAGAGATCAACCCGCCGATGTGCGCCCAGTTATCGATGCCCGATACGGCAAATCCGAATAACAAGTTCGCTCCAATGATGAGTCCTAGTCCACCCAAGCTTGAGCGGCCCATCGGCCCTGCAAGTGCTCGGTTCCTGTAAAGGAACGCTGCATATGCCGCAACAATTCCAAATACCGCTCCACTTGCGCCCGCGCCAACACCCGCGCTCAAAACGGCGTAACTGGCAATGTTTCCAAAAACTCCGGCAAACAAGTAGATAATCGTGAAGTTCACGGAGCCAAAATAACGCTCAACTATCCGACCAAATATGAGCAATCCAAACGTGTTGGTCAGTAGATGCAGAAGTCCAATGTGCAGGAACATCGGCGTGAACAGCCGCCAGTACTCACCCTCTGAGATGCCAGGTCCGAATTTGGCACCAAACCTCAGCAGATTGTGAATGCTCTGAGATCCGCCTGTGGCCTCTAGCGCCAGCCAAACGATGGTGTTTATTCCAATCAACACAAATGTCGCTGGTGTCTGAGACTCCAGGAGACGATCAATGAGCGTTCTGCGCTCAGGCGAGTCGGGGACTTGCTCGGTCAATGCTGCTGCTTTCCGGTTCTAACCACGGTTTGAGTGTACGCGTCACTAGCATCTTCAGCCCACATTGTTAAGAACATTTGAACCTATCGGATGGCGAATCACCCAGACCCAGTAGGTTAATGGACCCATCCGGCATGGGGAGTAATACCAGTACCCGTTGTTTCCCAGATGTGTTTATATCTGAATGGGACTGGTGAATGGGACTGGGGAACGTAGCTATACGTGCCAAGCGCGAGTGGCAAATGGGAGCACCATCCGGAGAGGGATAGCTCACATGGCGCTATTTGATTTTGATAGGGGTACTGATGCCGATATGCGTGTCCTGATCATCGATGATGATGAGGACGTTCGCGACGCGACTGTCGCTTGTCTTGAAATCGCGGGTGTAAAAAATGTCGAAACCGCGTGCGATGGCGAGACTGGCCTGAACATGATTCAGGCAGCTCGTCCGGGCGTGCTTTTGCTTGATCTGTTCATGCCAGAATCAGACGGATTCCACGTACTCAAGCAACTCAGCGATATGCCAGCTTCATCAAGACCTGAGGCTGTAAATGAGTGTCGCTCGTGCTGAAGCCCCAGAGGCAGCACGGTGACGGAGCATAGACATCAGCGGAACGATCCCTGATCCTCCCGCTAACAAAAAGTGGTCGTAATCAGCGGTGCCAACGACCCGTCGATGTCTCGCGGCCTGAGGGAACTGGGTGCAGACGAAATATTATCTAAGCCGTTCCGGCTCGATGACCTGCTTGACGCCGTGTTACCACGCGTCAGGTCACCGCTCCTCGCCCGCTAGACGTTCTTGAACAGGAAGTACATTGGCTGATCGCCAATGTCGCGCGTCCCAACGTAGGTAAGCAGCCCTGAATTCAGGTCACGGGAATAAGTGGCCAATTCCCCCTCGTCCAGCCCGCCTACG
>CAUZJA010000251.1:0-3903 GCA_963579925.1 Dehalococcoidia bacterium
GCATGGACCATGGGGGAAGTTCCTTTCTGATTTGTTTGTACCTACCAGAATGAACTTCCCCTATTTCATGTAAACAAGGTTGGTGGGAACTACACCTACGCGGGGGCCTACCGCACCGGGCATCTTCGATGCAGGCATAGCAGAGCTGGTACTGAGCGCTGGGTGCTGAAGGTGTCTGCCACACGGGCATTGAGCGCGGGCGCTGAAGCGGAACAGCCCCCTCACCCTAGCCCTCTCCCGGGGAGAGATGGGAGTGTCTGCCACACGGGCACTTGCCGCGGCGCGGCGGAGGAGGGGGTTAGTGCCGGCGGCGGAGGCGGTCTGTTAGGGCCAGGGCTGAGTGGTAGATGCCCTGGGCGTCTATTCCGAAGTGGCGGTATAGGTCTTCGAGGTTGCCGGATTGGCCGTATTCGGAGACGCCGAGGTTTACGGTGGGGCAGTCGAGGGCTGAGCCGAGGAATGCCATGGAGCTGGGGGCGCCGTCGATGACTGAGATTGTGGGGAGGCCTACTTCGTGGTCGCTGAGGAGTCCGGTGGGGTCCCAGTAGCCTTCGGATGTTCCTGCTGCTTCGTCGGTGGCTGCTGCGGTGACTCGGCGGTTGAGGAGGTCGGGGCTGGTTACTACGAATACGTTGGCGTCGATGCCTTCTTCAGCGAGTAGTACGACGGCCGCTGCGGCTTCTGGGACTACCGCGCCGACGGCGAAGATGTTGATTCGCGCGAGTGCGTTGGGATCGGCTGTGCGGAGGCGGTAGCAGCCTGCGATGGCGTCTGCGCGGAGTTGGTCTGTGTGGGTGCCGGGGAAGAGTGATTGGTCTACGGGGCGCGTGCTGAGTCGCAGGAGTGTGGATTCGCCAATGCCGGAGCCCATCTCGTTCAGTGAGTGGAGCATGATCCATTCGAGGTCTTGTGCGAAGGCTGGCTCGTAGTAGGTGATTCCTGGGGTGGCTATGCCGATTGAGGGGGTGATGACGCCTTGATGCGCGCCGCCTTCTGAGCTTAGCGATACTCCGGATGGGGTGGCGACTAGCATGAATTTGGAGCCTGAGTAGAGGGCGTGGAGGAGGCCGTCGAGGCCGCGTGCTACGAAGGGGTCGTAGACGGTGCCGATGGGGATGAGACGCTGGCCGGAGACCTGTTCGGCGAGTCCGAGTTGGCCGAGCATGACCATGAGGTTCATCTCGGATATGCCGAGTTCGATGTGTCGGCCTTCAGGAGACTCAATCCACTTGAGGACGCGCTCCTGGAACCCGAGGTAGTCTTCTGCTTCGCTGCGAGACCAGAGGCCTACCCGGTTGATCCAACTGCTGAGGTTTGTGGAGGTTGCTACGTCGGCGGAGGCGGTGACTATTCGTTGGGCTGAATCGGGTGAGGTGCGGTCTAGCTCGACTAGCATTCGGCCAAAAATGTCTTGAGTTGAGGTGACATCTGGGGCATTCAGGTTGGTGTCTACGAACTCGTAGCCCCGGCTTGTTTCGGTATCGGGCCGGGCAACGCGGGTGTGCGCTGTGGCGGCGTACTGGCCTTCTTGTGACTCTTCATCGAAGCGTTGCCATGGCTGTTCGGGATCCATGGTTAGCTGGTTGGCGAAGACATCGAACTGCTCATTGGTGAGGAGGGCGGCGTGGTTGCGTGGGTCTGCTGCTGCTTCGAGGCCGTAGCCTTTGACGGTGTAGGCGAAGATGACGGCGGGGCCGGGTGCGACGGCGGCTTCCTGGTAGGCGCTGTTGAGCGTTTCGAAATCGTGTCCACCGAGGTTGGCGATGCGTGTTTGGAGTTCATCATCGCCAACGTCTTGCAGGCAGCGCTCGAGATCACGCTGTAGTGATCCGGTGCCGGATACGAGGCGTTCGCGAACTTCAGCGCTGTCGCAGACCAGGAGGCCCTGATACTCCTCGTTGGGCATGTCATCGATGCGGCGGCGCAGGGCGTGGCCGCCGGGGCGGGACATCAACTCGGTGAGTTGGCTGCCGTATTTGGCGACGATGGCTGTCCAGCCGTTTACTTCGAACATTTGACGGAATCGATCGATGCGGATGCCGGGGACGACTCGGTCGAGGCTCTGTCGGTTTACGTCGATGACCCAGACGCAGCGTGAAATGCCCTCTAGCGCTGGCTCCGCGACGGCCTCCCAGATGGATCCTTCGTCGAGTTCGGCGTCGCCGAGGTGGGCGAAGAACCGGCTGGCGGTTGTTGAGAGGTCTTTGGATTCGAGGTAGTCACGTGTTAGCGCTGCGAACGCTACGGCTGGTCCGGGGAGGCCTACGGAGCCGGTTGAGAAGTCGCTGCCATCAGGGTCTTTGGTTCGAGAGGGGTATGCCTGGAGACCTCCGAAGGCTCGGAATTGGTCCATGTAGGACTCTTCGAGGTCGCCGAAGAGGTATCGGATGGAGTGGTAGACGGGTGAGGCGTGGGGTTTGATTGCGATGCGGTCGTCTGCGCCGAGGGTTTCGAAGAATAGCGAGCTGAGGATGTGGATTGAGGATGCGCAGGATGATTGGTGGCCGCCAACTTTCATGCCGTCTTCGTTTGGTCGGACGTTGTTGGCGCGATGGACCATCGCTGTTGAGAGCCAGAGGACTCGGTCGGCGATGGATCGCCGGATGTCGGCGAGTTGTTGGGTTGCTTCGTGGGAGTGTGTGGTCATGTGTATTTGGCGGGTTGGTTGGAGAGGGTGTATTGCACTATACCGCAGCGGGTGCCTGCCGCACGGGCATTGGGCGCGGGGCGGTGACGCAGGGTCGGTTGCTTGATCGTGATCACTCGGGGTAGGCTGCGGCTTGCGATTTGGCACCTTACGAGTTCTGGGGAAATCATGGTTGATCAGCAGTTCCGAGGTATTTACGGCATTACGCCGACGCCGTTTAATTCAGATGAGACGCTTGACCTCAAGGGTGTCGATGCGATTTTGCACTTCACTGTGGAGGCTGGTGCTCATGGGATTGTGGCTCCGGTGATGGCGAGTGAGTACAACGTCCTTACGGATGATGAGCGTAAGACTATTTTCGAGCGATCGGTTGCGGTGTCGAACGGTCGGATTCCGGTTGTTGCTGGGGTGACGGGTATCTCGAATGCGCATTCGATAGGGCTGGCGAAGGTTGCACAGGATGCTGGTGTTGACTCGGTGATTGCGATGCCACCGCACAGTCGGCCGACTAACCGTGGTGAAGCTGTTCGGTTTTTCGAGGAGATGGACCGGGCGATGGACGTTCCTGTGTTCATTCAGAATCACAATGCGGGGTTCGGGTTGGATGCTGACACTCTTATCGAGGTGATGGCGGGATCGACGCATATCAAGTGGTTGAAGGAAGAGACGACGTGGGGCGGGCATGTGACGACGCAGGTTTTGGAGTGTGCGCCGGATGTTTGTAAGGGAATCATGGGCGGCTCAAGTGGTCGGTTCCTGCCATCGGAGTTTGATCGCGGGATGTGCGGGAACATGCCGGCATCGCACTTTTCGGATGTGATCGGTGGAATCTGGGACAAGTTGGACTCGGGCGATATTGAAGGTGGGCGGGCGGATCACGCGCTCTTTCTGCCGATGATCAACTTCGAGAATGTATACGGGGTGGCGGCGTTCAAAGAGGTGTTGGTACGAAGAGGCGTTATTGAGTCGGCGACTATTCGTTCGCCGGGTCGTGTTGATATGGATCGACATGATCATGATGAGTTGACGAAGTTGCTTGATGGGATCAGCGATTTGATGACGTGGAACGGATAGTTAACTCGGGAGGCCCAGCCGGTTTGTTCCCTCACATCTGGATCCCCACCAGAGACGGCGTTCGCCTGCCTGTCGCTATCCACTGGCCAGTCGGATTGGGTGTGGGCAGCGGGCAGCACCGGGCATTCATCACTGAGGCTGAACTTATGTTTGAGTCGTATGTTGAGCAGAGTGTTAAAATT
>CAUZJA010000252.1:0-3899 GCA_963579925.1 Dehalococcoidia bacterium
TTCACCAATGCCGTGCTCCTGGGAATGGGCGGAAGCAGCCTTGGGCCTGAGGTGCTGAGACGCTCAATCGGCAGCGCCCCTGGGTATCCCGTGTTGCGAGTGGTTGACTCAACATCTCCTGAAGTTGTGTCTGCACTGAGAAGCGAGCTTAATCTCAAAAAGACGCTGTTCATCGTCTCTTCAAAGTCAGGCACCACTATCGAGCCAAACGTCCTCTACGCCTACTTCCGGGGTGAATTGGAAGCGATTGTAGGAGACAAAGCAGGCACCCACTTTGTCGCGGTGACAGACGCTGGCTCAGCTCTGGAAGCACTGGGTACTGAAGCTGGATTTCGACGAGTGTTCACCGCCGACCCAAACATTGGCGGCCGCTACGCCGTTCTTTCGCACTTTGGGCTTGTACCGGCCGCCATCGCAGGAATGGATGTCAGACGACTGTTGGAAAATGCGATCGTAATCGAGCGCCAACTTCAGCCAGGGGCAGATGTGCACGGGTCGTTGGGGTGGCGAATCGCAGCTGAACTTGCGGTTGCCAATAGCGTTGGTCGAGACAAAGTTACGTTCGTCGAAGACGATAACTCTTCTGGATTCGGCCTGTGGGCTGAGCAACTGCTCGCCGAGAGCCTGGGTAAAGAGGGCAAAGGCCTCGTCCCGATTGCCAGTGAACCACCGCTTCCAGAAGCCGCATACACTTCGGACAGATTTATGGCGCAGATCGCCACGGATACGCCGGGCGCGGACATCCCCGGAGTCAACACATCAATCGCCGATCCTTACGAGTTAGGCGGCTTGTTTCTAGCGTGGGAGTACGCCACCGCAGTTCTAGGCGTCGAACTTGGGGTTCAGCCGTTCAACCAGCCCAATGTTCAGGCCGCGAAGGATGCGACAGACCGGGTCCTCTCTCAGTCCAATCCACCAGAATTGACCTCTGTGTCATCACTGTCTGCGCTGTTGGATCAGCGGAATGATGGGGATTATGTGGCAATCATGGCGTTTGTTCCAGAGACCGCCGAGATAAATGCTGCTCTTTCCGAGCTTCGGAGCAAAATATCAGACCGCACCGGACTCGCCACAACGCTCGGATACGGACCACGATTTCTCCATTCGACCGGTCAGCTCCACAAAGGCGGGCCTAACAGCATCCTGGCATTCCAGATCACGCAAGATCACGAAACAAATCCAGCGATCCCCGGAAGGGACTTCGGATTCGCTGAGTTGATAGATGCGCAGGCGGCTGGAGACTTCGATGCACTTACCGCCGCAGGCCGCCGGGTGGCAAGGGCGCATCTCACTGGTAGCGTTCCCGAACAACTGCGTGCTCTTGTCGATTCAATCTAAGTACTAATGCCCGATCAAGCCGCAAGTGGCAAGAAAGAGAACCAACATCAAATGCAATTAGGAATGATTGGTCTGGGACGAATGGGCGGCAATATGGCTCGCCGGCTGATTCTAGGCGGACACACGATCCACGTGTTCGACCCCAGCCCTGAAGCTGTTGCTACGTCGGTTGCCGAGGGTGCAATCGGGAACGAGTCACTGGAGCAACTGGTTGAGTCTCTGCCAGCGCCTCGTGCTGTCTGGGTAATGGTTCCAGACGGTGCGCCAACGGATCAGACCATCACGCGGCTTGCTAAGTTGCTGGACTCGGACGATGTGGTCATTGACGGCGGGAACTCCAACTACAAAGACTCCATGCGTCACGCCGAAGAACTGGCAGCCTCAGGCGTCAAGTTTCTGGACTCTGGAACCAGCGGAGGTATCTGGGGCCTCAAAGAGGGCTACTCACTCATGGTTGGCGGTGATAAAGACGCCTATCAACGCCTCGAATCTATCTTCGACACACTGGCGCCTTCGAAAGATTCAGGTCATGGCTACGTAGGTCCGGCTGGTTCTGGCCACTTCACCAAGATGATCCACAACGGCATCGAGTACGGCATGATGCAGGCCTTCGCCGAAGGCTTCGAGATCCTGAAGGCAAAGGAAGAGTTTGATCTTGATCTGGCACAGATCGCGGAGATCTGGCGTGAGGGCAGTGTGGTCCGCTCGTGGTTGCTTGATCTCACTGCCGACGCACTCAACGAAGACGCGGAGTTGTCGGAGATACAGGCCTACGTTGATGACTCAGGTGAAGGCCGATGGACGGTCGCTGAGTCAATTGAACTCAGGGTTCCAGCGCCCGTGATCACTGCGTCATTGCAGGCGAGATTCAGGTCTCGGCAGGATCAACCGTTCGGCGCAAAGATGCTAGCCGCAATGCGCAACGCATTTGGCGGGCATGCCATCAAGCGGTCCGGCGAGTAGCGACTGACAATGGTGCCGACGACTACCTTGGTCATATTTGGAGCTAACTGAGACCTTGCGCGCCGAAAGCTTATCCCTGCTCTACTGCAACTTCACTGTAAGGGGCGCCTGCCCGACCAACTCAACATCATCGCCGTATCGCGCACACCGTTTAGCGATGATGACTACCGTGAATCGATGTGGGAAAGCGCGGTTGAACTCGCTGGAGTCGCTTCTTCTCGGGATCAGTTCATCGTGTTTTCAAAGCGGTTGTTCTACTCAGCCGGGGACCTGTCGGGCCGGGATGGACTATCTGGAGTGGCGGATCGCCTCCCAGAACTTGAACGGGGCGCTGACGTCGCTAATCGAATGTTTTACTTCTCTATTGCGCCTGATTTTTATGAAACAGCCATAGCATCCCTCCGAGATTCTGGACTGGCGAACTCCAGCAACGGTTGGAGCCGTCTGGTCATCGAGAAGCCATTCGGCACAGACCGTGAGTCAGCCGCAAAATTAGATACGAACATTCACGCTGTCTTTCCGGAAAAAGATGTATTTCAGATTGATCACTATCTAGGCAAGGAAACGGTGCAGAACCTTCTCGTTCTGAGGTTCGCCAACTCCATATTTGAGCCGATCTGGAACCGCAATTATGTCAAAAGTGTCCAGATTACCGTTGCTGAGGAAGTTGACGCGGCATCGCGTGCCGCCTATTACGACTCTTCAGGCGTAGTGCGTGACATGCTGCAAAATCATCTGTTGCAGATACTGACAATCATCGCTATGGAGCCGCCGTCTGGCGTGGAACCAGAGTCGATCAGGGATCGGAAAGTAGATGTATTGCGAGCAATCTCGGCGTACTCTGAAGCAGACATCGCGCAGAACGCCGTTGCTGGCGCCTATGAGGGATACCGCCGACACGATGGCGTAAGTTCGTCGTCGAGAACACCCACGTATGCAGCGGTGAAGTTGCAGATTGATAACTGGCGGTGGAAGGGCGTGCCGTTCTACCTTCGCACTGGCAAAGCGCTGCGGAATAAAGTTAGCGAAGTAGTGGTCGAGTTTGAGCCCCCCGCCTCATTTCGTGTTCGGTGAAGTTGCTGGGGCACCCGAACCGGAGTCCAATGTCCTCGCGATATGTCTCCAGCTCGACGAGGGGGCGCACCTGCGGTTTCAGGTCAAAGTGCCAGACCGTGGCATGGAAATGAAGTCCACAGACATGCAGTTTCACTACGATTCGGCATTCCGCGACCAGGCGATCCCCGAAGCGTATGAGCGCCTACTTCAAGACGCCCTGAATGGTGATGCCTCGCTATTCATCCGTTCTGATCAGATTGCAGAATCATGGCGCATCGCTGATCCGCTGAACACATACTGGGAATCAGATACATCTGAGTCCCCGATCGAGTATCCGGTGGGCTCTGGTGGGCCTGAAGAGGCTTCAGATTTGCTGGCAGCCGACGGGAATGCCTGGCTTCGGGGCTGCGAAAACCACGACTGATCTACCTACTCAGGGACGTAAGTCGAATCCAGTGCCTTCCGAACGCTCCGTAGCGCCGCTGGCATGCGGGCGTTTGATTCCCAGGTCTGTTCTATGCCAGCAGGTTGCAACTCTGCCT
>CAUZJA010000253.1:0-3860 GCA_963579925.1 Dehalococcoidia bacterium
AGGATGTAGCCGCCTCTGGAATCATCGTGCTGCTGGTGGTGCTGCTCACAATGAACGCGGGCGCGATATACATCCGCAACAAGTTCCAGAAGCGGCGTGAATGACGCGGGTTTTGCAATTCTCAAACGCGAAAGAAGGCCGGAGGCTTCCGGCCTTCTTTCGCGTCAATTCGTTTGACTAGCTTTCGATTATCTCAACGGTCTTGATCGTGTCTGGATCGAGTCCGGCTCCTGTGACGTTGAGTTTGTCGACCACGTCCTGGCCTTCGATCACCCGGCCGAAGACCGGGTGGCAGGAGATGACTGGGATTTCACATGCCTTTGGAGCGCCGTTCGCTTCATACCCGTCCAGATGGGGTGTTGGGTTGTGAGTGATGAAGAACTGGCTTCCGCCGGTACCGAAACCTGAGTTCGCCATGGAGAGTGTGCCGGGGCTGCTGTGCAGCAGACTGGGATCGTACTCATCGGGGATTGAGTATCCCGGTGAACCGCCGCCGGTTCCGGTTGGGTCGCCGCCTTGAACCATGAAGTTGGCGATGACGCGGTGGAACGGGATGCCGTCGTAGTAACCGCATCGGGCGAGGTGAACGAAGTTGTTTACAGTGACTGGAACTTCATCGTCGTACAACTCCAGCTTGATGTCGCCCTTGCTGGTCTTGACGATGGCCTGGTAGCTGTTGCCCTGGCTGATGCCGATACCAGGTGTGGCCTCAACTTTGGGACCGCCAACTTGCGCTGTCGGGCAGGGAGTGCCGGGGTCAAATGTATTCACCTGGCTTGACGGAGCCACCGTGGAGGGCGCTACCGTCGGGGCTGCTTCGCCCACGCGACCGGTGCCGAGTCCATCGTCGTCTGAGCCACATGCCACGGCAATCATGGTGGCCGTCACCGCAAGCAGCAATATCATCCATCGTCTATTCACTGGAAATGCCCCTGTTCAATCAGACATACGTTCAGGTCTGAACTCGATCATCAGTATTTGTACGTTCTGAGTATAGCTGCGGGGTTTCCCAGTCCGGAACTGAGGCAATTACTCACTTTTTCCGATTCCGATCAGGTCGCGCTTCCGTAGCAACGTAAAAACTTCATGACGACTGCGCCACAAGTGGGTGGCAATCACGACCCCAGAGAGCGTGAGGCACAACCCCACATCAGATGCCGCCTGTCCCGTTCCGGCCGTCAGCGCGTTGAGCACCATAAACGTAATCAGGAACGACCATACGATGCTCCTGGTGATCAGCCATGCGATTGGCAGTGCGGCCAGCGAGATAATGGTTATTACGGGGAACACAACGAGTGATAGGCCGAAGACCACCGCTACGCCTTTCCCACCCGCAAATCGTAAAAACAGGCTGAAGTTATGACCAATGGTGACCGCAAACGCGGCGGCAAATGCGATTTCTGGTTCCATATCTAATCCGAGGATCACCGCCATCACCAGCACGCCTTTGGCCGTGTCGGCCAGCAATACCAGCACTCCGGACCGGACTCCAACCTCTTTGAACGTGTTGATGGCGCCCACGTTTCCGCTTCCCACGGAACGGATATCGATCCCTGAGCCGAAGCGCGAAATCAGGAGCGCGCTGGGAACTGCTCCCAGCAGGTACGCTCCGAGTGTGAGGAGGGCCGATTCCAACGTGATTGGCTTCGCCTTTTTTGGATCAAATGTGGATTGATATGGAATACGTGCGTTTCTGAGGCGTCGACGCAAATATAATGGCTCAATGTCTATTGATGAAGCTACCACGCGGCGGACCAATTCCAGCAAGAGTGATCTCTCTGTCCCGCCGCTAACAGATGACGACCTGCTGGAGATGTACCGGACTATGGTGCTCAGCAGAACGCTGGATGAACGCGTCTGGCTGCTGAACCGCCAGGGTAAGGCGGCAATTGTCGCGTCTGCCCAGGGTCACGAAGGCGCGCAGATGGGTGCGGTGAAGGCGTCTGACCCCACACGCGATCACTACTTGATCTACTATCGAGAGTTCTGCACCATGATGGCGCTGGGCGTGACTCCAACTGAGATGCTCCTTGGGTTTCTTGCCAAAGAAGGCGAGCCAATGAGTTCAGCGCGGCAGTTTCCCCTTCATGGTTCGCTGGATCGGGTGGATATCGTTTCGTTCTCCAACGTTGTGGCGACGCAGATGCCGCACGCTGTTGGATTCGCCCTGGCAGATCAGATTCGGGAAATCGACGCGGTGACCATCGCGTACTTCGGTGATGGTGCCTCTAGCATGGGAGATACGCATGAGTCGATGAACTTCGCGGCTATCCACAAACTGCCGGTCGTATTTTTCTGTGAGAACAACCGCTACGCCATCTCAGTTCCCCAAAGCAAACAGATGGCGATAGAAAGCATTGCTGATAGAGCTGAGGCCTACGGAATGCCTGGAGTAATGGTTGACGGTATGGACGCGGTAGCCGTGTATGAGGTCATGTATCTGGCGATTGAAAATGCGCGCAATGGCGGAGGTCCAACTCTGGTTGAGGCTCGCGTCGAGCGTTTTTATCCGCACACGAGCGACGATGATCACACCCGCTACAGATCAGACGAAGAGATCGAGACCATGACTAGTCGTGATCCGATTGAGGTCATGGAGGAGATGTTGAGCAGCAGAGACGTGCTTGGCGCAGCCCGTAAAGAGCAGATCTGGGAGTCGGCACAGCGCATTGTCGATGAGGCCACGCAGGCCGCTGAAAGCGCTCCGTTGCCGCAGCCAACCGGTGATAACGACATCTACAAGCACCTGTACGCGGACTCCAATGGCGACTAAGACGGTTATCGAGGCAGTCCGAGATGCCATGCATGAGGAGATGTCGCGTGATCAGAATGTGCTGGTCATGGGTGAGGATATCGCAGAGCGCGGGGGTGTATTCCTTGCCACAGACGGCTTTGTGGAGGACTTCGGCTCTGCACGCGTAATTGATACGCCACTGGCAGAATCATCTATTGCTGGCATCGCGCTTGGTGCGGCAGTCAATGGTCTGCGACCGATTGCCGAGATTGAATTTGCTGACTTCATCTGGCCGGCTATGAACCAGATTGTTGGTGAGGCCTCCAAAGTGCGCTATGGAACCGCGGGCAAGAAGTACGCGCCCATGGTTGTGCGAATGCCTTACGGTGGTGGTGTTCGGGGTGGGCTGTATCACTCGCAATCTATCGATGTGGTGTTCGCTCACCAGCCGGGCCTGCACGTCGTTGCGCCTTCCACGCCGTACGACGCCAAAGGGCTGCTTAAGTCCGCCATCAGGTCTGATGACCCGGTCATTTTTCTTGAGCATAAGCGTACGTATCGGCTGGTCCGGGGCGAAGTTCCGGATCAGGAGTACACGCTGCCAATTGGCGTGGCAGACGTCAAACGTGAAGGCTCAGATCTGACGATTGTTGCGTTTGGGCTCATGGTGCACTACTGCCTTGAGGCGGCGAATATGGTTGCTGAGTCAGACGGAATAGACGCCGAGATAGTAGATCTGCGTTCGCTCACTCCGCTTGACCGCGACACGATTTTGAAATCGGTGCGCAAGACGAGCAAAGCCCTCGTGGTTCAGGAAGATTCGCTCTCATATGGCGTTGGGGCTGAAATTGCAGCAACCATCGCCACCAGTGCATTTGAAGACCTGGACGCGCCTGTCGCAAGGCTGGCGGGGCCGGACCTCCCGGAGATGCCGTTTAGCCCTGCTCTTGAAGCTGAATACATGCTCTCACCAGAGAAGATCGCTACTGCAATTCGAGAGCTTGCTGCCTACTAACTTGCCGCCGATTTATTGCCGCCCATTTGGGGGCGCTAACTAGCCGTATGGAGTTCATGTGACCTACCTGATTCAACTCCCCCACGTTGGCGAGTCAGTGACGGAAGCCGT
>CAUZJA010000254.1:0-3848 GCA_963579925.1 Dehalococcoidia bacterium
CGCAGAGCGAAGGCGATCTGTTCTTGCGAATATCTCGATCTTTTCACGGAATGAATCTCCTCTGTATGAGGCCGGAATCATCCCAGAAAACTAACCCTTAGGTTGGCGCGGTTATCGGGGAGAAGGTCAACTTGTACGGTCGGCCATTTACCGTACTATCACCGCTCTCTCCAACGTCATCCCAAACTGCATAATTGCGCATGAGGCTTTAGGATGGCTGTCGCACGCCCCTGATCTCCCGTTCTTCGCTGCCTTGCAGCCAATGCCCGTACGGCAGGTACCAGGTACCTAGCGGCGGTCCCGGCGCTGCACAGGGCGGAACGGGTGTGCCCACGATGCCAGGACGCGCGGCTTGCGAGATTGCACCCACAGGCTTCCTCGTCCGGAGAAGCGCATCAACAACTGGTCGGAAAACAAGAATGACCCAAGACTACGCGCCCTCGTAATTGTGTAGCTCAGGTCCGCGTCCCAGGCAACAGCAAGACCGTTGTCTACGATGTACTCGCCATCAAGATCGATCTTTTCGATGCTGCCGTAGGAGTTGAAGAACAGAAGTCCGTCACCAGTTGCGCGCAAGACAAACATGCCCTCGTTGAACAGACCACTCAAACCCTGGAAGTTGCTGCTCAGCTTCACATCAGGGTGAGAGGCAAGATATGCGCCCTTCTCAAGAAGCAGCTCTTTGCCCGTCATCTGGTGCGCCAAGATATCGCCGGGTTGCGATGGCGTGAGTCCAAGTATCCCGGGCTCGTTAATGGCCTCGTAGGTGTTCTGGAAGAAGCTTTCGCCCGTCAGCATGGAGCGTTTAAGCCCCGCCATGAGGCCGCCGCGCGTGCTCGTCTGTATCTTCAGGCCGGTACTCATCCAGGCCATCGCACCGCCTTCGGTCGCAACCTTCTCACCTGGATTCAGAGTCAGCTCCAGGTAGGCGTAGGTGGGTCGGGCCTCTATCGTGTGATCCATAGTTGGTGCCCTACCTACCCTTCTCGCCGCGGCGGGAGCATGCTGCCAAGGCTTTTGCCGAACTCATCTGGATTGTGGCTCTGCACGTAAACGCGACCGCGTCCGGAGAACTTGAGCACCAGCCCTTCGCCGACCAGGAATGATTTGATGAAACTCTTGGCCGCTTTACCTACCGAATAGCTCAGCGTCTCTTCGAATGCGACCACATGACCGGTATCGACCGTGAAATTGCCGTCCACTTCTATCTCAGTTAGCTTGCCAAACGCCGTCACCACCAGCGGGCCTTCACCAGTTACGCCCATGAACGACAGCGACTCGCCAGACAGCATTCCGCCGATTCCCTGGAACGCGGTGTCGAGTTCAAGGCTTCTGGCTGAACCGAGATACGACCCGCCGGTGCAGAGCCAGCGTGCGCTGCCATCGAGCTCGATCTTCCGAATCTCACCCTGGTGTGTTGGTGCCAGCCCAACATCTCCCGGCTGCCCATCCAGACTGCGGTATGTCGAGAGAAAGAAACTCTCGCCCGCCAGACTACGGCCAATGCCACTAAGGATCCCGCCGCCCTTGCCACCGCGCGTGGTCACTTCGATATCGATATTGGTGGAGGCGCGGAACATCGCGCCGGACTCGGAGACAAACTGTTCCTCGCCCTCAAGCCCCACCTGCACCCATGAAAAGGCACCTCTATCTTCTACTTGGACGTCCATAAAATCCTCGCCCATTCCCTGGGTTGCATCTGGGGTTGCATGTGGGCCATCAGCGGTACATCCCGCCAACCCACCTGGCGACACTGCCAAGCGTGCGCGTCTGTATATAAACGGTGCCTTGACCGGTGAAGTTCAGCACAAGCCCCTCACCAGAAAGGATGGTCGATTTAGCACCGGCAATCGTAGCCACGGTGTACTTCAACCCCGGATCCCAGGCCACCGCATGACCGGTATCGACGGTCAGCGAGCCGTTGACTTGCTTCTCAATGATCGCGCCGTATGAGTTGAAGAACAGATCGCCTCCACCACTGGCCTCAATGGTGAATGCGCCCTCGCCAGAAAACATAGCCGAAAAGCTCACGAACTTCGTGTTGAGCGTAATGCCGGGCGTCGCCGCAAGGAATGAGCCAGCAGTCAGCACGAACGTATCGCCGCGCATCTTCCGGTGGACGATCATCCCGGGGCGATCTGGCGAGAACGTAACGTTGCCGCCAGTCGGGTGGCTGTACTCGCCCACAAACAGCGACTCTTTGCCCACAACTTTCCGGATCAACGCCTTCCCCAGGCCACCGATGATCTTGCTACCGATCTCAGTGCCGTCGCTCATAAACGCCATGGACCCGGCCTCAGCCAGGAACTTCTCGCCCGGCTCCAGCCCAACCGTCAACTGACCGAAGTCAGGATTTCCATCAATATCGAAATTCATTTGCACCTTCGCACTCTAATGAACAACAGGCCCGCTCTTGCCGGAACTGCGCTGCGGCAGTAGATCAGATATGATGTGGGAAGGCAAGCCTGCGGTCTTGGTCTCTATCGTCCATGGTGTTCCGACTCTTCGCATCAGTTGAACAACCTGTGGAGCGAGTCTAAAACTCAGGCTCCCTGAGGAAACTTCTTTCGCTGGTGTTGGCCTGTTGATGTGAGGCGACTAGTGTGTCACCGCCACATGTCCAAACCTCACGGCAGGCCTGCCTCCGACCGTCATTCCCTCGGACGACGCAATTCAGCCTTACTTTCTCTCCCATTTCGGGAGAGGGGTGGGGAAGGGACGGGCCTGAGCTGACATTACTGCACCGCGTCTCGCACTTGATCTTAAGGAAGATCTAGAACGCCGATGCCTTCGTAATATAGGGGCTGTCGGACAAGTCCAAACATCCGGCGTTATCATGTCCGAAATAGTCGCCTGATTCAGCATGTGGTGCGCACTTCGGAACTGCGCCCAGCGCATGAAGAATTTCATGGATGATTACGTAGTCCGAAAAACGTAGCCTCATGTCCCTGGAGACTGGGAGGGAGGGACAGCCAGCACCAAGGCAGACGACGCCAACGTGCCCATCTCCAAGTGGTCCGCCCGCTCCACATGCACCGGGCCGGCTGGACCCGCTGTAGTAGACAACATACACAGTGTCCTTGGTCGGCAATTCGCGCGCCATAATTGCATCACTTATTACGGCGAATTGAGATCTCGGATCGTTGAACACCTCCACCTGTCTTTCTCGGAGTGGGAGATGCGTGATGTCAGGTTCACCTCCGAATGTATCGATCTTGAATTCCTGTCCACCTGACTCATCCCTCATCCCTCATCCAATTTTGGATGGCCGATATCGACCGGATCATCGCTCCATTTGTATCCAGATCCAAGTCAGTCACATCAGAAGGTATTGCGTAGATGAAGTGAATTTGCGGCTCCTGGAAATCATCTTGCTGTCCACGGATTACCGTCCGAACAATCGGTGATGGAGTAGAAGATAGAATCGGCGCCTTAGTCGCTATCGATGTGGGGGAGGGGGTTGGTGGCGCAGGCACGGAAGGAACAGGTGACGGGTCGGGGCGAGGAACAGGCGATGCGGTCGCTGATGGATTTGACATCGCCGCAGCTTCAGTTGGGGCGATGGTGCTGACGGGTGATGACAATGGCTGGCTAACGACCTCAGGCACTGTGATTATCGCTGATACTGTTGCGGCGATGGCGGTGGCGTCTACGATCGCTTCAACGGTCGCAGCAATACGAGCAGCTCTAGGCTCCTGATTTGATTCAGGCGTCGGCGTTGGTTCTGGATCTCCCCCAAGTGACGAACACCCAGCGAGAACAAATATCACGATCGTTATAGCCAGTCTTTGCATAATTCTGGGAATGACACCTACTCACCCAGATTTTCACCATTCGACCGACGACAT
>CAUZJA010000255.1:0-3843 GCA_963579925.1 Dehalococcoidia bacterium
GGGAGAACGCTGAAGTGAGAAGCAAAGTAACGGTAGTTGGTGCAGGCAACGTTGGCGCAACAACGGCGCAGCGCATCGTCGACAAAGGCTACGCAGACGTCATGTTGATAGACATTGTTGAGGGCCTGCCACAGGGCAAGGCGCTGGACATGCTTTCAGCTGGCCCCGTAGTTGGATCTGACGCGATCGTGGAGGGCACGAACGACTACGATGACACCGCCGGCTCTGACGTTGTCGTGATCACCGCTGGTATAGCCCGCAAGCCTGGCATGAGCCGCGATGACTTGCTGCTGACGAACATGAAGATCGTTGGCTCTGTAACAGAGCAGGTTGTGAAGGCTTCCCCTGACGCTATCTTGATCGTCGTGTCCAACCCGTTGGACGCCATGGTTCAGCACGCCTACTCACTCTCCGAACTGCCCCGTGAGCGAGTTGTCGGCATGGCCGGCATCCTGGACACCGCCCGGTTCCGCACATTCTTGTCACAAGAGCTAGAGACGTCCGTGACGAACATTTCCGCTTACGTACTGGGCGGCCACGGTGACACCATGGTCCCGCTCATTGGCAGCACGACCGTAGGCGGCGTCCCCGTAGCAAAGCTCATCGAGGCGAACCGTCTGGAAGAGATCGTCCAGCGCACCCGTGACGGTGGTGCTGAGATCGTATCGCTGCTCAAGACCGGCAGCGCCTACTACGCTCCGTCCGCTGCCATTGTGCAGATGGTTGAGGCGATCATCTTCGACACCAAAGAGATTCTGCCGTGTGCTGCTCTGCTCAATGGCGAGTACGACATCAACGGTCTTTACGCCGGTGTGCCAGTGAAGCTTGGCGCAGACGGAATTGAAGAGATCATTGAGGTTGAGCTCACTAAGGACGAAGCCGCTGCACTGAAATCGTCCGCTGACTCCGTGCAGGAACTCATCGACGTGATGGCTGCCAACTCGTAAAGAGTCTGACAACAAACCCGTAATACCTGGGATCAGGCGATAAGGCGCCTGATCCCAAACCTAATAGGAGGCGTGAATGGCTCGACTAGTGCTCGTCTCCAATCGCCTGCCGGTCACGGTCAGCAAAGACAGTTCCGGCAATCCCGTAGTTGAACGAAGCAGCGGTGGCCTTGTCTCCGCGCTTGGGCCAATTCATGATGCTGGCGATGGCCTGTGGATTGGCAATCCCGGTGGCAAGCTAGACGACAGTGCGCGCAAGATGCTAACGGATGCCCGATATCTCCCGGTGTCCGTCTCATCGGAAGAGACAGACCGGTATTACTACGGCTACTCCAACTCCTCTATCTGGCCGATCTTTCACTACCTGCCCGAGCGAGCGCACTTCGACCGGAATCAATTTGAGATCTATCGGCAGGTCAACCAGCGATTTGCGGATGCCGTTGTAGAGGCAACACGTCCGGGCGATACGATCTGGGTTCAGGATTACCAGCTGATGCTGGTGCCTGGAATGATCCGAAAACAGTTGCCTGACGCCAAAATAGGCTTCTTCCTTCATATCCCTTTCCCGTCTTCAGAGATGTTTAGCCTGCTGCCTGAGCGCGAAGAGGTCATCGAGGGCCTTCTTGGCACCAATGTAGTCGGGGTGCACACCTACGACTACGCCCGCCACTTCGTCAGCTCAGTGCTCCTTCTCGCAGGTATTCACATGCGAGAAGGCGCGGCAGAGCTTGGTGGACGACGCTGTGAGGTCGCCACCTTCCCAATCGGCATCGACGTTGATTACTGGCAGAAGCTTGCTGTAACCCCTGAGTCAGAAACTCACCTGAATCAGTTCGGGGAACATTTTGGCGATCGCAAGATCATCCTTGGTGTCGAGCGTCTGGACTACACCAAAGGCATCCCGATGAAACTGGAGGCGTTCAGGCGCATGCTAGAGCGCAACCCTGATCTGCGCGGCAACGTGGTGATGATTCAGGTAGTCGTCCCGTCCCGCGAAGACATCGGCTCCTACGCCCAGCAGAGACAAGAGATCGAGCAGATCGTGGGCCAGATCAACGGCGAATTTGGAAGCCCGGGGTCCGTGCCAATTCACTATCAGCATCAATCGACGCCCCCTGCCGAGCTTACAGCGCTCTACCGAATTGCCGACGTCGCATTCGTAGCACCGCTTAGAGACGGCATGAACCTGGTGGCGAAAGAGTTTGTGGCATCGCAGATTGATCGATCAGGTGCGCTGGTATTGAGCGAGTTTGCTGGTGCAGCAAGTGAGCTTGGCGAGGCCATTCGAATCAACCCGTGGGACATCGACGGCACCGCAGATGTGCTGGCAGATGTTCTGGCAATGGAACCGTCAGACAAGACCAGTCGCATCGACGCCATGCTGGAGCGGCTGCATCGTAATAATGTTCACCGTTGCAGCAATCGAGCGCCCCGGCCCATCGTACACGACGGTATCCCCTGCACGCGAGCCGGATGAGCTGATCGATCTCATCAAACCCCGTCTGGACGCCGCATCCAGGCCCGCTGTTCTGCTGGATTACGACGGTACATTGCGGGAGTTTGTGAACGTCCCATCTGAGGCCACACCCACGAACAACATCTTGAGGATTCTGGAGAACATCCAGTCCGATGAACGCATCCATTTGGCGCTGATATCCGGACGTGACGCCGGAACGCTTAATGAGTGGTTCGGCCACCTGGATATCACGCTGGTTGCCGAACCACGGTGCGTGGATGAAGTTTGGGAAAGATGCAAAGTGGACCATGGCAACATCGCTCCTGGACGACGCCTGGAAGAAGCAGATACTCGGCATGTTGGATGAGTTCACGCTCCGCACGCCCGGTTCGTCAGTTGAAGAGAAAACTGCCGCCGTGGTGTGGCACTATCGCGCCGCCAACACCGACCTCGGTAAGTGGCAAGCGCGTGAGCTAACCACGCAACTGGAATACTCGCTCGCCAATCAGCCGGTAGAGGTCATCGAAGGCTCCAGCATCGTTGAGATACGTCAGCAGGGTGTGACCAAAGGTGTCGCGTTCCGGGCCGTTGAACAGGCTCTCGGCCCATTCGATTTCCAACTCGCTATCGGTGACGACACTACTGACGAAGACCTCTTCGCAGCTCTGTCAGATTCCAGCTTCTCAATTCACGTTGGCGATACGCCCAGCCGGGCCATGGAGCGCCTTACCGGGCCACCAGCGGTTCGTGCATTCTTGCGATCCCTTTTCCCGTCTGCGGAGTAACGTTCTGTGAACTGAATCACATTGCTTCTAGAATGAGAGTGATTCAGGGTTCAATTCAAGGGATAAAGCGTGCCGTACAAGTTAATAGAAGACTACGGAATCATTGGCGACATGCACACCGCCGGTCTGATTTCCAATGATGGATCGCTGGATTGGCTCTGCCTACCTGATTTCGACTCCCCAAGCGTCTTCGCTTCGCTGCTCGATGAAGAGAAGGGCGGCTACTTCCGAATCTACGGCCCAGACTCTGAAGATTCCCAGACCAGGCAGTTCTACTTCCCTGAAACCAACGTGTTGATGACACGATTCTCGTCGTCAGGCTCCGTGGCTCAGCTTGCCGATTTCATGGAAGTGCACGAGGGAGTTGGCCCTCAATCTCACGAGGACCACGGACGTCGAGTAATTCGACAGGTGCAGGGCGTTCAGGGTACCACCCACATGCGACTGGAGTGCTTCCCCCGATTCGACTACGGCCGATTGCGCCCCGAAGTAGAAGAAGTGCCTGGTGGGGTCATTTTCTCCGGCGGTAACGGCTACTCGATGAGTCTCTCCTGCGACGGCGATATTCGAGTCGTCAATGGCGGCATCATCTGTGAGTTCGATATCGAGGCCAACGAATCAAAGACGTTCGTCCTAGCGTACCGCTGCCCCAATG
>CAUZJA010000256.1:0-3799 GCA_963579925.1 Dehalococcoidia bacterium
TGAGAACGGCTTCCTGGTGGCGTTTATCCCAGACGAAGATGCGGACCATTACTTGAACCGCGTCCATGCGATCTGGGAGGAAGAGTAGCGGCAATCCTTGTGGTTGCTCAGTTTTACGCGCTCCGCCCACATCAACGCAACGAAAACGGCCGCCGGTTCTCACCGGCGGCCGTTGTTTCAATCTATGTTCGCGTTACGAAAGCGTGTCTGCGATAGTCTCGCCCACGATCTGTGCCTCACCAGGGTTCAAGCCAAACGCATGTAGCGTGATCGCACCATCTGGCTCCACAGTCCGGGTCCAGATTCTTGGATCGCCATCTTTGAGGATATCCACCAGCTCATCTGAACTGTGTCCCGTGACGCTCTTATCAACGGTGAACTCGACGCCAAATGGCTGGTGACCAATTGTGTTGTCCAGCATCTTCGCTGAAACGCCAGCGACGCCCTGAAGCGGCTTCAGCATCAGCTGACACTCCTGCTCAACCTGAGCCAGCCTCGTCTCGTGGTCCATCGTGAACCATCGACGAACTGCGGCCACAACGCCCATCATCTCCTGGCGGTCGACCTTGTGCGGTCGGCCAACGCCCCTGATCCGTCGACTTTCGTAGCCCACAAACGACTGCTTGGCGAGGGCGTCAATCATCTCTTGCGTACCCAGTGCGAGCCCCGTCGACTGAGTCGATCCGAGATACTTCGCTGCGACACACTGGAAATCTGCACCCATGCGCACGTACTTGCCGAAGTTCTCCAACGGGTAGACCTGACCGGCTGCATCCACCGTCACCGGTGTGTCTTTGGAGTGGGCGATTTCGATGACTTCCTCAAGCTGGAGGATATTCTCGTCCGGGAACTGCTCCGTCATGTAGAAATGTGCGGCCAAAGTGTTAGGGCCAATCGCGTTCTCAAGGTCTTCACGCGTAGTTCCATCGTCACTGCCGTACTCAACCAGCTTTGCACCGGCCAGTTCCAGACAGCGATCGTACCAGTAGCGCTGGCGACGTTGAATGAGAATCTCATTCTTCATCCCCGTGGTGTCCGGGAGTTGCTCAATCTTATCGTCGTCATGACCCGCCATGAGAGCAGCCGTCGCCAGGGTCAAAGCGGAACCTGCGCCGGACGTGATGTATGCCGCAGGTACATTCACCATATCGGCAATTGCTTTTCCGGCGTGCTCCTGAAGTTCAATCAGCGGGACGTACGCGCTGTCAGCGCGATCCATCGCAGCCTGAACTTCCGGAACCGGAGTCGATCCACCCAGCAACGTGACGCTGCCAGTTGCGTTGATCACGGGAGTTGCGCCTATCTCCCGGTAAATGTCACCCCAGTCAGAA
The DNA here is from genome assembly GCA_963579925.1 of Dehalococcoidia bacterium. Lineage (GTDB taxonomy): Bacteria > Chloroflexota > Dehalococcoidia > Lucifugimonadales > Lucifugimonadaceae > UBA1151. The sequence continues at coordinate 1,332 of CAUZJA010000256.1, forward strand.
CTGACCACGACTATCTCCTCTGTCTCGGGCGAGCAACTGTGCAGCAGCACGCCTGTTCATTCTTGAAGCACAGATAATACTCCGACAGCGATGGGCGGGAAAGTATCGCCTATGGATGACTCGCTTCAGGCCGCGATTGCATCTGCCGATATGGCTTCAGCCTTGGACCCCAGAATACCTGCCAACGACTCAGCGAACCGCCTGGAAATTTGCTCAATGTCTAGGCTTTTACCGCTGATGGACTCAGCAGACGCCATGGAGACATCTGGCATTCCACACGGCACTATCTTGTCGAAATACGAGAGATCGGTGGTCAAATTGACCGCGACGCCATGCATTGAGATACCGCGGCTTACCCGCACGCCAATCGCCGCTATCTTCGACTCCACGTCCAGAGGTGCTGCAAGATCCGGGCGGAGCGAACCATGCGTCCACACGCCCGTTGCTCCTGCGACGCGATGGGCCTCGATATCCAGTTCCGTTAGCAGGTTGATCACCACGTCTTCTAATGTGCGGACGTAGACGACTGGCCCAATGTGAAGCGAGCGCAGATTCAGGATTGGATAGGCCACCAGCTGCCCCGGGCCGTGATACGTGGTCTGCCCACCACGGTCAGTCTCGATCACGTCTGCGTTGAGCGACTTCAACTCGGCTTCAGCAGCCAGCACGTCATCCTGGACGCCTCGGCGACCCAGTGTGAATACGTGCGGATGCTCAAGAAGCAGCACCGTGTCTGGAATCTCTTCTTTGCGTCTGGCCTCAAGCATGCGGAGCTGCAACTCATACGCTGGCTGGTAGTCCATGCTGCCAAGCCACGCGTAGCGGAGGATCTGCTGCGGTGAGTCGTCGCTCATCTAATAACTCCTGCGATGCGTATCGAAACATGCGTGATCTGCACCGGGAAAACTCATCGCAACGATGATCCCGTTTACATCATCACCGTAATCCAATTTCACGGGTGCCCGCAACACCGCCATCCCGGAATCTGTAGGCTCCTCGCTCCCAGCGCCGCGCTCAGAACCAGCTCCGCTGTGCCCGTGCGGCAGGCACCTTAGCCGATGTCGGACCCTGGCCCAAACGCCTCAAGGCCCGCTTTCACGTCCTGAATGAACATGCCCGCTTCTGCTCCGTCAAGAACTCGGTGATCAAACGACAGGCTGAGGTTCATCATCTGCCGTATCGCAATACTATCGCCGGTATCGGACTCGACCACAACCGGCCTTTTGACGATTGCTTCTGTGTTCACGATTGCGACCTGTGGCGGGCTGATAATTGACCCACCCCACACGGACCCGAGCGGCCCGGTGTTGTTCAATGTGAACGTGCCACCCTGCACTTGTTCGATGGTCAATTTGCCGCTGCGAGCACTCTCAATCAGGGGAGCGGCCGCGCCAGCAAGTTCAGCCACACTCAACTGGTCAGCATTCCGAATGACCGGAACGACCAATCCAGCGTCCGAAGCGACTGCCACCCCTATGTTCACCTGACCGTTCATGCGGATTTTTCCATCAATCCAAGCTGAATTGGCCAGTGGGCTCCTCCGGAGTGCGGCAGCCAGCGCGAACAGGCTGAAGGCCACATACGAAAGACTCACACCATTTCGGCTCCGGAAGTACTCCTTTTGCGAGTCTCGAAGCCGGACGAGGCCCGTGACATCCACTTCAATAGAGGTCCATGCGTGAGGTATCTGCGTCCAACTGCGCACCATATTTGCGGCGATGATCTTCCGTATCGGCGTTGGCTCAACAAGCGAATCATCCGTGGACGCCGGACTTTCGGTTGGGGACGCCGCCACCTGCATTCCGCTGCCTTCGATGGCCGCCTGAACGTCGGCTCGGGTTACACGTCCGCCTGAGCCGCTGCCGGTGACGGTTGAGAGATCGATTCCGTTTTGTGATGCCAGGCGCATCACAACGGGCGAATAGTAGTCGCTGCGGTTGCGTCCTTCACCGACGCTACCTGTGTTCTGAACAGACGAGCCGCCGGGCGACGATGTCTCCATGCTGGTGTCCGCAAATGTTCCACCGGTAGGGCCAACGTTCGCGCCGGTGATCATTTCGCCGACTATTCCGGGAGCGCCAGGTGCGTTGGCCATCCCCGAAGTGGATGCCTCGGGCACGGCGTTCGGATCATCCGGATCCATTTCGCCAATGTCTGAACCCATTGGAACCGTGTCGCCCTCTACGGCGCTGATACTGGTTATCGTTCCGGATTCCGGAGCAGGAAACTCCATGTTGACCTTGTCTGTGACAACCTCAACCATTGGGTCAAACTTATTGACATGATCTCCAATGCCGACAAGCCACTTGCCGATAACGGCTTCCGTCACTGACTCGCCAACGTGGGGGAGTTGAATCAGGTAGGTCACATGAACTCCATACGGCTAGTTAGCGCCCCCAAATGGGCGGCAATAAATCGGCGGCAAGTTAGTAGGCAGCAAGTTAGTAGGCAGCAAGCTCTCGAATTGC
>CAUZJA010000257.1:0-3798 GCA_963579925.1 Dehalococcoidia bacterium
GGGAAAGATCATCGTCAACGTAATCGCCCCACTCAAGTTTTCCAAAGGACAGGCGTTTGCTGCACCTCCGGAGGATGGATCTGCCGCAGAGGAAGCCGCACGTCTGTGCCCGGACGCACGCTGGGTAGCGGGGTTCCACACGCTCCCAGCCGGTGAACTGAAGAACCCACACACCAGCTTTGAGGGCGATGCCTTGATCTGCGGTGACGACGATGAGGCGAAAGGGGTAGTTCTTGAACTGGCGAACGAGATGAAAGGGCTACGAGGAATTGACGCCGGGCGGCTCAGTTCCGCCCGATATCTTGAGGGCACGACGGCCCTGCTGATCAACATGAACAAACTGCACAAGACGCACTTCTCCGTGCAAATGACGGGGATTTAGTTGGTCAGAATTACATCTCCAGGCGCTCTGATCATTGCGGCGCTCCTCATACTAGCCATGCTCACCAGCGCCAACACAGCATTCGCAGCGGATGAAAACCAATCGGTATCTATTCTGCGGAACGATCACGTCATCCACTTTGGCGACAACATCACTTTTAACCTTGAGATTTCCAGTGCAGGAGCACCTATCGCTGAGATTCAGGCGCTGTTCAAACCGGATGGCCCACGAGTGGTGAGTTCATATTCTTATCCGGATTTCGAACCAGGCAACGATGTCGAGGCAACATTCGAGATCCCAACTGCCAACGGAGATTTCTTTCCTCCCGGCACCGTGTTCACAGTTAGTTACCTGATCGTGGATGCTGAAGGAAGCGAGTTCACGACTGACCCGGTGCGGATCGAGTACCTGGATCCGCAGTATGACTGGGACAGGCGTACTCAGGACCGACTGACCATCGTTTTCCACGATCGCAGCAGTGGCGATATTGACAAGCTTTTCGCCGCGGCAGAAAAGCGCATGCCGGAGATCGCAGAAGTGTTTGGTCCTCCGTCAGAACGCGAATTCAAGGCGGTCATCGTCAATTCCGGGAACGAGGCAGACTCATCGTTCCCTCGCACAACTGAGGCCGCTCGCGCAGGACACACCTTCGTGGGATTCGCATTTGATGAGTACGATCAGTTCGTCCTCTGGGGAGTGAACAGTAACTCTTTCGTCCACGAATTGACTCATCTGATGTTTGCTGAGGCCGTCGCTGCGCCAATCGCAAGCCCGCCGGCATGGCTCAATGAAGGGCTCGCCGTCTATTTTGAGAGCGAGTCTGGAGCGGCCAGCGATCTGCGCCTACGAGGTGTCAGAAACGAAGATGACCTGATGCCTATCAGGAACATGAACCGGATACCCGGACAGCGGGAGGACATCACTTTTTTCTACGGCAAGGCCGGCAGCTTTGTGGAGTATCTGATCGACGCGTTCGGTTCCAGCAGGATGACTGCGCTGCTTGACGAGATCAATTCTGGCAAAAGCGCTGACGAAGCGATCGGTCTGGCATACGGGTTTGAGTTGGATAGTCTGGATGCAGTCTGGCAGGCAAAGAAATTCGGTGGTGACGTGCCTGCATTGGTTCCTGTAATCCTCAAAGTACCAGAAGATATTCCGGACATCATTGATGACCCGACGAATAATCCTCAGATCACGATTAGCCCGGTTCCGGCTGCAGAATTACTCTTCCAGACTCCTCCTGAAGAGCCTTCAGCTCGGGATGACTTTGGCGGCTGGCCGGTAATATTCTTCGGAGCAGGCGGGATCGGCGCCATCGCGTACTTCGGACTCCGAACGCTCAAGCGAAGAGGAATTTGACCCAAGCAGACGCTGGTAGAAAAGCAGCACTGGTCTACTCAGATCAGTTAGCCAGCCATGTGCTGTCTGATTCGCACCCCATGCGGCCAATTCGGCTGGCTCACACGTATGAACTAGTGCGGCAATCCGGATTGCTGGAATCGCCAAACGCGAATCTGATCGCTCCCCGTGAAGCCACTGAAGCTGAACTCACCCGAGTGCATTCAGACGACTACCTGCAGGCGGTGAAGACACTGGCTGTAGGCTCTGAAAATGGCGGCATACCGTATGGATTCGGACCAGGTGACAACCCGATTTACGATGGCATATACCAGGCCCAGGCCCTCTCCGCCGGGTCCGCTATGGTGGCGATGGAATTGGTTGAATCTGACGACTACGACGTCGCATTTGCACCCGCTGGCGGACTTCACCACGCCATGCCGACTCGAGCGTCCGGGTTCTGCGTGTTCAACGACCCCGCGATGGCAATTCAAGCAATGGTCGATGCCGGGCGACGCGTGGTCTACATCGATATCGATTGCCATCATGGGGATGGCGTTCAGCACATCTTTTACGACTCAGATCAAGTTCTGACTATCTCTCTGCATGAGAGCGGCCAGTTTCTCTTCCCCGGCTCCGGATTTGTGGGCGATATCGGCACGGGAATGGGTGAAGGCTTCTCCGTGAACGTGCCACTTGCGCCACACACCGGCGACGCCGTCTACGCGACGGCGTTCGATGCCATCGTCACTCCGCTTACCCGAGCATTCCAGCCAGACGTGATCGTTACGCAACTGGGGATGGACACGCACGTATTCGACCCAATCACCCATTTGCGACTGACCACCCAGGGGTTTGCGCGAACGGTCGCAAAACTCTCAGAGCTGGCTGACGAGGCCGGGAAATGGATTGCGTTAGGTGGCGGTGGCTATGATCTTGGCGCCGTTGCAAGGGGCTGGAGCATGGCGTTTGCCGTGATGTCTGAACAGCGGATACCAGACGCTATTCCAGAGTCTTTCGATGCAATTGAGGGAATTGTGAAGTTTGCGGACGTTCCTCCTGGTGATCCAGAGCCAGTAATGGCTAGCCAGATCGCCGCGTTCGCAGATCGAAGTATCGAGGAGATCACCACAGCGCTCTTCCCGCGCTTCGGGATATAGCAGTCATCTGCAGGTCTTGGTCACTTCTGTCTCAGCATGCCACGTTTGGAGACTGCACACATCCGGAATGCGCATTTCTTGCCTCGTTGGTGTATTCGCACTTTTACAGTATGAAGTGACCGGCTCCGCTATTGGCGGGCAAGCTGATTATCAAACATAAGCTCGGCGTGAATAGGACTACATGGCCAAGATTCTGTTGGTGGACGATCAGAAAGATGTTCGCTTCGTAATGAGCGAACTTCTGGACGATATGGGCCACGAGGTACTGGAAGCAGACAGCGCTGCGTCATGCCTGAATCAGTTTGGCGATAGCGAAGCTGATTTGGTGCTGCTGGATCTGCACATGCCTGATGTGTCGGGCCAGGAGCTTCTTGCCAAACTACGGAAGGACCATCCCGGTTCCACTCCTCCCGTAGTTATTCTGACCGGCAGTCAATCTGCCAGTGATCTGAATTCAATTCCCGAATTAGGCATACAGGGACTCATTCACAAACCGTGGACGCCAGAGGAAGTCGAAACGCAATTAGAGGGCATACTTTCCGAGGCCGCCTGAGAGCGATTACACGGAAGCGTGAGGGGACAACTCACAACTTCATGCGTACTTACTTTGTTGACACACCAACCCTGCATGCCAATAACATGTCTGATGTTCCGTACGGCTGTGCGAACCTTTCGCATTAGTCCACTAAATAAATTATGACTACCCAACCACTCACAGCCCTGACAGTACTGGTCGTGACCTGCCCCCAAGACCGTTACCACCCATTATCTCGGTTCTCCGACTAGTGACCTTGACCCCGTTTCCGCGCCACCTGAAGGGTTATTTTCCGGGCTTCATCCAGCTGCTGTGGCTCCTGCTTGTTGGGCCATCGCGAACCGGGTCGGAGCCATCTGTCCCAGTGCGCTATGTGGCCGCTC
>CAUZJA010000258.1:0-3790 GCA_963579925.1 Dehalococcoidia bacterium
ATGCTGCTATCGCTGAGTGCGTGGTTTCGATATTCGAAGACAAACCAGCGATTCTTCAACGTGTATTTGATGCCATGAGGCCCGGCGGCCGACTCGCCATTTCAGATGTCTTCGTGGAAGGTTAGGTGGCGAGTCACCTCCAAAACGTGTTCGCAGTGGCCGGATGCGTGGGTGCTGCATGGACGATGGACGAGTACGTATCACTGGATGAGGGCGCTGGGTTCCATGTGATTCGAAGCGAACGTCGGACCGACATTGCAGCTGATTTTGTTGAGGCCATTCGGAAAAAGCTAATGTTCGCTGAGATCGGCGTAAAGCTTGGAAAAGTGTCCGTCGAACTTGAGTTGATTCGGGAGGCGAAGACCTACGTCACCGAAGCTCGCCAACTCATCGATGACGGCACGATCGGCTACTGCGTAATCATCGCCGAGCGCCCCTGATATGTCCCAGCGCACGGACATCCCGTTCATCACGACCGACCAGATGCGCGAAGTGGACCGCCTAATGATCCACGAATTTCACATCGGGCTTGAGCAGATGATGGAGAACGCCGGTCGCAATCTGGCAAGGTTGGCCTCCGACCGCTTCCTCGGTGGATCACCGGCTAACAAACGAATCGTCGTGCTCGCAGGCTCCGGCGGCAACGGCGGTGGCGGGCTGGTCGCAGCCAGACGATTGGCTGGATGGGGTGCGTCTGCTTCGGTACATCTGACGCGGGAGCCACAAGAACTACGTGGTGTGCCAGCATTGCAGGTGTCCGCGCTATCTGGCCTGAGCGTGTCCATCTCCAAAGGAATTAAGTCCGTCGCAGAAGACACCGAACTCATCATCGACGCGATCATCGGCTATAGCTTGAGCGGCCCCCCAACTGGAGTTGCCGCCGAGATGATCGCTTTTGCGAATGAGAGTTCAACGTCGGTGTTGACTCTCGACGTGCCGAGCGGTCTTGACTCGACCAGCGGAGATGCGCATGCTCCGACTGTTAGTGCCGACGCCACGCTGACGTTAGCTCTGCCTAAAGTGGGACTAAAGACGGCAGACGCTCGCCGCCATGTTGGCGAACTCTACGTTGGCGATATCGGGATACCGTCAGCACTGTATCGCGAAGAATCTTTGCGGATGGAGATGCCGAACATCTTCGATGCTGGTGATCTGGTGAGGGTCTGGTAGTCGGGCCGACAATAGCGCCGCAGCGCCCACTCCAGTGAGGTATGCCACGTAGGGGTGTCTGCGGTAGCTGCACCCCGGGCGCCGCAAACTCGACGTCAACCAAGAAGCCACAACGCTGTATATGGGATTTTGTGGCTTTGACCGTACTGACTGAATCGGACGCCACGTCTGGGCGCAGCTATCGCAGCCGCCCCTACGTGTAATTCCTTCCAATACGTGATTCGGGGATTATTGCGCGGCGTGCGCCGCCCCCTACCCCAGCGACGCCTCTTTCGCGAACGCTCGCAGCAGTTCCAGATGCGCCGGTCCGCCGGTGCGGCCCAGGCCCATCGTGTTGACGCTGACGTGGGTTGCTCCCAATGCTCTCCACTGTTCCAATTGCCCGGCAGATGCGCTCAGGTCGTCGGGGTTGAGCTTCACCCACCCCTCAAGTCCCACTGATCCGTCATCGCGGCCGTACTCAGTCAGATAGCCACGGAATCGCTCCACAGCAGCCTGGCCCTCGTCGGTTAGGCCGAACGTCGTGATCCAGCCGTCGGATAGCTGTGCGATGCGTTTCAGCGCTCGCTCGCTGTTTCCGCCGCCCATCCAGATTGGGATTGGCTGCTGAATGGGGAGTGGCTTGAGACCGGCGTCTGGTACCGAGTGGTACTTGCCTTTGAAATCGACTGTCTTTTCAGTCCACAGTGCCCGCATGAGCTCTATCTGTTCTGCTGAACGCGCTCCCCGATTGGTGAACTCTTCATTCAGAGACTCGAACTCAACCTGGTTCCAGCCCAGTCCAATGCCAAACCTGAAACGACCGCCAGACAACACGTCCAACGCCGCCGCTTGCTTGGCTGCGAGCACCGTCTGGCGCTGTGGCAGGATGATGATTCCGGTGGTCAGTTCTACGGTCTTCGTAACCCCGGCAAGAAATCCAAACAGCACGAACGGCTCGTGGAATGACGTCTCAAGGTTGTACGGGCCGCTCCAGTCCGGCCTGTTCTCAAGGTTGGCGCCAATAACGTGGTCGAACGCCAGGATGTGTTGATATCCCAGCGCCTCAACCTCAACGCCGTACTCACGGATCTCACCGGGGTCGTTGCCGATCTCGGTCTGAGGGAAAATCGCACCAATTCGCATCGCAGTTCTCCTGACCCGTTTAGGCCGTTCGGCTTGTGAACCAGTCCCATCGCTCGCCAGCCCGATTTACGCATCTCTCAACGTCATACTCAAGTATTTCTCGCTGTTCAACAAGCACCTCGGCGGCTGAGCGAACCTGCTCAAGGTAATCCTTTTTTGACTCATACCGCTCATGAACTGACATACGAGGATCGGCTGAGTCAACTCGCTGCTCCCGCGTCAGAGGAAACGGCAGCGTGGAGCCAGTGAGACCGCCTGTCAGGCCGATCACCTGATCGGGTGCACCCATCGTCGGATGGCGCAGGTTCCACGGCGTGGAGGTGGCAAGCGGCACAAGAATATCAGGCAACATCAGCCCTGATATCTCGTTGCCATCGTCGTCCACGTCAGAAACGATTGCGCCGTATGATTTCCCCGTCACCGGTGGGAGCATGCGAGTGAGCGTCTCATCGTCGTTTCGACCAAAGTCGATGCGCTTCGGGATGGGGATATGTGGAGGTCTGTTCGAGTTTGGAATGGCGTCAAACTTGGCCGACACCTGCTCAGCAGTCGCGCCGGTCTCGTCATCCAATCGCGGGTACTGGCTATCCGGCGGTTGAACGCCGTTTACTGCCCACTGGTGCAGATTCTCCAGTTGCGCCCGCATGAGCGGGGCGTAGTCGATTGAGTTCACCAGATTCTGGCCACGCAGGTTGTCGGCACTGCGCCTGTCGGTAGGAGGCCAGTCGCCGTGGCCGTGCTGGCAACCCGCTAGCGCGTAGATACGAGCGTTAGCAGGTGGATCAACATCGACTGTTGCGTCGGGGTCGGTATGCACCAGCGATGCATCTGAACGCCAATACTCTGCGGCTGTGTTCGAGAAGAAGACCTTCAGCGACGAATCGCGATCGGCAACACGGTGCATCAGCGAGCCGCGTTCTTCTGTCACCGGGTCCACTGACTCTCCCGGGGTGAACGGGAATAGTTGCGCCATCATCGTTGGCAGGTCTTTCGACGGCTGACCGAAACGTTGATTGAACTCGCCTCTCATCCCGCCAGGAACGTGCGGAATGATCCCGTCAAACGCCTCCCTGCCCTCTTCATCGAGGTTCAGGTCAAGGTAGATGAAGTTTCGGAGAAACCGGCCCGACTGCGAAACGCCGAATCCGTAGGCGTGATTGATGTGACCAGCACTGGGATTACCCTCTGATTCAGAGGCGTACTTCAACCATGAGATGGAGTCACGCATTGCCAGGAATCCAAGCCCCATCACTGGCGCACCAACGGTCGTGTAGGTGAACTGGTACATCAAGCCCGGCTCGAACCCACCGTTCATGGTGACGTAGCTGGGATCTTCAACATACTCGCCATCAACCACTCGACCGAATCGCCACTCATCTCTGGAAACCGTCGTCGAATCCGAGTCCGGCTGATCTCGCACGGTGAGGAGTGCGTCAGGCTGCTCCATTTCCAGTGCGGGGTGCGGCGTGTGGTCGCGGTCAGACAGCATGAAATT
>CAUZJA010000259.1:0-3757 GCA_963579925.1 Dehalococcoidia bacterium
GTGCGCGTCGATCATTACGATGTCTGCGGCGCCCGCCGTAACCAGGTCATAGATGGGCCGATGGCCGTAGTGGTATTCGCCGGTGGTGATCGGAATATCGAGTGCGTTGACGAGCTGGTTGTAGCCTGCGAAGTCGTTGTGCTGGATTGGGTCCTCAAGCCAGTAGACGTCGTACGCCTCAAAGTAGCGGGCTACTTCCATGGTGCGGGGGATGTCCCAGCCCTCGTTGATATCCACCATGATCTTGACGTCAGGACCCACCGCATCTCGCACCACTCGTGCTCGCTCTGCTTCGGCTTCTGCTGAGGATTCCGCTCCACAGCGGAACTTCATTGCTGTGAAGCCTCGCTCCTTCAGTTGAACAGCGGTCTCGGCCAGTTCATCCAGTGTGTAGTCTCGCCACATCCAGCCTGATGCGTACGTCGGCACTGCTTCTGACGTGTGTGCGCCAAGCAGCTTCCAGACGGGTGTGTTCAGCGCTTTACCCGCGATATCCCACAGCGCGAAGCTGATCGTCGCCTGTACGACGTCGCTCATCCCAGGGCCAGACCATCTGATGACGCGGTGAATCTCTTTGCGAATCTGATCGCGCAACATGGGGTCGTAACCCTCAATGTGGGTGGCCACCTGATCGATCGCGCTGGTTAGCGCTGGGATCATCACCTGAGATGCTGAGAACGCCCAGCCGAGTCCCTCCACGCCCTCATCGGTTTGCAGTTTGAGGACGATGTGCCGCATCGCAGAAGCTGGAACTGTGCCTCCGGACATGAATGGCCGTTCAAGCGGGTTATCTACGATCAGGATTTCGTGTGACGTGATCTTCATCAATATCTCCGGGAGCGATGCGTTGGTTGTGGCAGGCCGAAATGTTACTCCCTGCACCCAACTTTTCGTGGGCACAGGGATTGTAGAACTATAATCTGCCGGGACTACATCTACACAGGAGACACTAAAACGGCTATCGACACCAGTTTCCAAATCGAGAAAATCGAATCCTGGCACCTCAAGTTTGATGGTGGCTACTGGGAGGAGTACAAACGCGACTCCGGCGGCGTGAAGACGGGTCGATTTGAGTTTCATCCCGGGTGGCAGACGGTGTACGCGTCGTCAGTTGAGGTTGGGATAACCCGGGTCACGCTGGCTGACGGATCGCAGGGCTGGGGTGAGCCGAATACGACTATTGGGCCGGAGGTCTACTGCCTCATCTTGAACAATCTGGTCGCGCAGATGGTTGAGGGCCGAGAGTATGGCTCACCCATGGAGCTATGGGACTTCCTGTACGACGCACAACGCGGTCGAGGGTATCTTTCGGGCTTCTGGCTGGATGCGCTGGCCGGACTGGATATCGCCGTCTGGGATGCCATTGGCAAACGTGAGAAAACGCCGGTGCATGAGATATTTGGGCGGCCGGTTCGTGAGTCGATACCTGTGTATCTATCCGGTATCCGTCGCGCCACCATCGAAGAGCGGGTCGACTACGGCAACGAATGGGTCGACGGTGGTCTCACGGGTGCCAAGATATTCCTGAATGGTGATGTTGACGACGGCCTCAAAGAGCTTGAAGCGCTGAAAGCTGGCGTTGCGGGCATCGAGAAGTGGATGGTAGACGTTCTGTGGATGCTGCGCGGCGATAACGGTCCCGCAGCGAAGCAGGCGTTTGCCGATCTGGGAGCGATCTTCCTGGAGTGTCCACTGCAGCCGGAAGATCTGGATGGCCATCGGGCGCTGTGGAAGGAGCCAGGTGCACCAATCGCGCTGGGCGAGCACTTCCGCACTTCGTATCAGCTACACGATTGGGTGAGCGGTGACCGGGCGCTGGACGTGTACCAGCCAGACATTGGCCGCACCGGCATCTCAGACGGGCTTCGACAGCTCGATCGGGCGTGGGGCGCCGGTTTGGACGCGACGATTCATATGGGTAGCGGAAGCGCCATATTCCAGGCTGCAACGTTTGCTGTTTCGTCGGTGTGCAAGCCAACCCACCTGCAGGAGTACCAGGCAGGCCTAACCGGCAAGACTGGCGATGCGGTTCGCACAAGCTGGAACTATGCCGACGGCAAGGTTTCGATCTCCGATGAGCCCGGCCTTGGCATCGAGGTGAATATCGACGCACTGGAATCGTTCGTGGTGCGTTAGTTGGCGGAGAGTGTGGATGACTCAGCCCAGCAAAAATCGGGCCAGACTAAGAAGTTCAGTGGCGCACTAGAGACGCTATCGACGCTGAAGATCGCGGCTTTCCGCTTTCTTATTATTGGCAATATCTTCAGTGAGTTCGCGTTTCAAACGCGTCAAATGGCACAGGCCTGGCTAGTGCTGGAGATGACCGACTCCGATGGCTGGGTTGGAGCCGCTAACGGTATTCCAGCTATCCCCGTCATCCTCTTATCTCTATTTGGCGGCGTATTGGCTGATCGCATGGATCGCGTGAAGTTGCTGATCTACACACGCGTTGTGTTCGCCTTTATGGGCCTGTTAACAGCAGCTCTGATCTCCGCTGGCATGCTTGAACTCTGGCATCTGTTTGTGTTGGCGACGATGATCGGAGTAACGCAGGCAACTGGCCTCACCGCGGCGCAGGCCATGCTGGTCGACATAGCAGGCAGAGAGAGAATCTTTAGCGCCAACGCCATGTTTGGGGTGTCATTCAACCTTGCGACCTTCGTTGGACCGGCGGTCGGTGGGTTGGTAATTGCAAGCCTTGGGGTTGATGCTGCCTTTTATCTGATGGCGGTAATGTTGGTTATATCGGTCGGGTTCGTGTCGCTGGTCAAGACGAATCAGACCATGAACACTGGCGAGAAGAAATCAGTGATGGTTGATCTGCGGGAAGGCATCGTTTATGTCTGGAGCGATCCAGCGTTGCGGTGGACGCTGCTGCTGGGATTCATGCTGATCTTCGCGGCTATGCACTTCACACTTCTGCCGCGCTACTCAAGGGATGTTCTGAATGCAGGTGCAGGCGGATTTGGAACTCTGTTGGCGGCACAAGGGCTGGGTGGGATTGCTGGAACCGTGAGCCTGATCGCGTCAGGAAGTGTCAGACAACTTGCGCGTGTGCTGGTAATTGTGACGTGGGTGTTCCTGGGATGTATGGTCCTGCTCGCATTGTCGACCAACCTGTGGCTCTCCTCGCTCGCTATGTTCGGCACCGGATTCGTCATCGTGTGGTGGGGCAACTCATTGCGCACTCTGTTCCAGCTCCAAGCGGCGGATCACATGCGGGGCAGAGTGATGGGAATCTTCTCGTTGATCGGCCAGATGATAGCGCTTTCATGGCTGGCAGGCGGGTTGCTCTCAGAGCTGATCGGCATGCGGCCTACTATGGTTACCGGCATCAGCATAGCGACTGCGGTGTACCTGTTCGCATACCTCCGCTCACCGGAGCTTCGAGCGATTGGTTCGGAGACTGAGCCAGAAAGCTGATTCATCAATACGCTGACTCCAGTTACATCAGTCAATCCCTTCTTCTCCGCCAAAGTCCCCCTCGAACGAGGCATCCCAGACGGCTTCCGCATTCTTGTGGGCAACGGGTAGTCACCGGGTACCAGCGCCGTACGTAGCATGGGCATCCCTGCCCATGAGAGTGGATTTGAGTCCTATAGCTCGTACGGGCAGGGATGCCCGTTCTACACCGGAGCCGGGACAGCGCGAACGTGCGTACGTCGCGGCCACTAATCCGCGCAATACACAGAATGCGCCACCAAAAACCCAGCCAAGGTCAACACCGCCGGCACGCTAACCAGCAACATCGATATCC
>CAUZJA010000260.1:0-3757 GCA_963579925.1 Dehalococcoidia bacterium
TCTCCAAAAGGGCTTTACCGGCGGTGGCGACGATTACCTGACCAAGCCATTCAGCCTTGAAGAGCTATCACTTCGAATAGAAGCGACCCTGCGACGCGCCGGTAGCGGTGCCACGGGCCACCAACTGTCCTGCGGAAGCCTAATGCTTGGTGAGGACTCGCATCAGGTGTTCGTTGATGGCACAGAAATAGAACTCACACCAACCGAGTTTCGGTTGCTGCGATACCTGATGCTCAACCAGGGTCGTGTCATATCGATGGTGCAAATTCTTGACTACGTGTGGGAGTACGACTTTGCAGGCAACGACGGTGTGGTGGAGACCTACGTAAGCTACCTCCGCAAGAAGCTGGGGCCAGACGCTGCGGCATTGATCCAAACCGTACGTGGCACCGGCTACATGCTGCGCAGAACGGAAGCCTGACATGACGCTGCAGACCCGTCTCGTGAGCGCGTTCATCAGAAACGACAGGTTCCACTCTGGCCCAACCGGTGGCGCAGGTCTGGGTCTGGCAATTGTGGCGGCGATTGTTAGTGCCCACAAAGGAACCGTTACCGCCGCCAATGAGCCAGACCACGGCGCACGCTTCACCGTGACTCTTCGGGGAATGTATGATCTACTCCACTGAGATCGAGATCCCAGCACCCGAGCACGCTCCAATCACCACTGCGCCCGAAACGCGAAGACACGACCTTGACGCGCTCCGGGGATTCGCCATGCTCCTCGGCGTTGTCCTGCACATCTCGCTCGCATTTTTCCCATCGTTCTGGCCGGTGCAGGATCAGACATCCAGTATCGACGGGCAATATGATGAGGTCTTCCACGCGATTCATGGGTTCCGTATGCCGCTATTCTTCCTGCTGAGTGGGTTATTCACAGCAATGCTGTGGCGACGGCATGGAATCAGATCACTCGTGTGGCACCGCGTCCGCCGGATCGCGCTTCCGATGGCCATCGGAGTCGTGACCGTCGTGCCGTTGATAAACTGGGTATCTGCGGAAGTGACCAAGTCACAGATCGATGACATCTGGGGCGCAATCATGATCCAGAACGCCGGTGCAGTTGAGGGTTACCTCAATAACGGCAATCACCCCAATTCCCGAGGTGACAACGGTCTCACCTTGCTTCATATGGCAGCGCTTATCGACAACGCTGAAATCGCCGAAATTCTTCTCAAGGCTGGATCCGATCCGAACGCCGTCGATAAAAAGGGCGACTCAGCATTGGGTTACGCCTTTTTCGTAGGGTCAAACGAAGTAGCCGATGTCCTTGTCAAGTACGGGATTGCCGATATCCGCCCACAGGAAACTGAGTGGGAGGATCTCAAGAATCCCAAAGGCGAAAAATGGGGGCACGGCGATACGGATAAGGCGGAGAGGTCGGAGTTAAACACGTGGATCACCAGCTTTCACCACCTGTGGTTTCTGTGGTTCCTACTGTGGCTTCTGGTGGGCTTCGTAGTCATCGCAGCCCTCGCCAACCGCGTCACTGACAGCCTCCGGAGTATATTGCCAGAAGCTCGCCAGTCGATATGGTTATTGATCCCGGTGACTCTGCTCTTCCAGGTTCGAATGGGCGCCGGAGGCGATAAGCCAGTATTCGGACCTGACACATCAACCGGGCTGATCCCTGAATGGCACGTCCTTGCCTACTACGCCGTGTTTTTCGCGTTCGGTTCAATTGCGTTTGGCCGGCGTACAGTTCGAGGCACTATGCTGATCGATGCGCCGGGCAGGTGGTGGTTCGTGATCTTGCCACTTACGCTCATCATCCTGTTCCCCATCGGGCTAGTAATCACGTTCCTGAGCCCGGAAACGCCCTGGGTGATCACATCAGTTCTCCAGATCGCGTTTACCTGGGCGATGATCTTCGGACTGCTGGGGCTGTTTCGCGCTCTGCTCTCTCAAGAGTATCGACTCGTTCGATACCTGTCGGACGCTTCCTACTGGCTGTACCTAATCCACCTCCCACTGGTGATTCTGGCTCAATCATGGGTTCGCACGTGGGATGCTCCCTCCGGCGCTAAATTCTTTGGACTGCTATTCGGCGTGAGCATCGTGCTGCTTATTTCATATCACGTGTTCGTAAGACGCACGCCCATCGGGTGGCTCTTGAACGGCCGCCGCCGAAGCCGACCAATGCCGGAGAAGACGCAGGAACATCCGTCATAATCCCGTTGTCATCCCAATCAATATCAAGCAACTGATCCGCACACCCACGGTCTTCCATGCCCCTTGGCGATAGCGCCACGCCGAGCCTCATAGCGTTGCATCTAGGCAAGAAGCAGAAGTAGTGATTCAAGCCTTCTGCGAGCGCTCGGTGCCACCAGAGGCCACATCGCCACCAGTTCTTGGGGGAGGCGCTGCTCCTGGGCGCGATTGGCGGCATTTTGGGGTGTGCTTTCCGGCATCCTTGCTACCGCTATCTACGCCAATATCAAAGGCTGGTCGACACTCGTGCTACCGGAGGCTGTGATTGGTGGCATCGCGGCAGTTCTGGTCATCCGGGGAATAGCGGGGCTCTATCCCGCCATGCGAGCAGCGCGCCTCGAGCCCACAAAGGCTCTCCAAACTACATAGCCCGTCCGGACCACACTCGCACCCTCCCTGTTATTTCAGTTACTTCCCGGCCACCCGATGAAGGAACTCTGGAGCGCGACCTGGATCACTTATTGAGTAAACAATGTAATTTTGGCAGGGAAGTCTCACTGGCACTGTTCAACACCAATTCAACTTACTTCCGCTCCTAATCAAGCGATAGCAAACAGATGAAATGCCCGGCGGGTTCCGTCGAAAACCCCGAAGACAACAATTTCTGCGTTGGTTGCGATGAGGCGTTGCGGCCACTTCCATCGGACCCTAATTACGCCAACGTGGTGGCGAAACTCACAAGCCTGCGCTCTGAGCTGGGCGGACTTAAGGACGCATTGCGATCGCATGGAATTGAGGTTGCTATAGACCCTGACGTGGCCAGCCGTGCTCCAGTTGCGACGCGCCCGCCGTCGGCTCCGTCCATCACGACACCCGACAGGGTGTATTAGCCGACACCGCCCAGCGACGAATCGCCACCGCCGGAGGAGCCAGGTTGGATTGCCGAGCGTCTCGCCATCGATTGGGACGCTGTGATTGATCGACAGTTGAAGGAGAGTCATTGGTTGGTGAACCTCAGCGCACACATCTCTACGGTGAGCACAACGACGGGCCTGCGGCAATACGGATGGTGCGCAAGGGTGCGTACAAACTGATCTACTACCCCGACGGCAACCGGCGACAGCTGTTCAACCTGGACGACGACCGCCAGGAAATGCACGACCTGTACGGCACACCAGAACTCACAGAAGTGACGGAGGAACTAGAGGCGCTAATGGCCAGAGAGCTATACGGCGGAGACGAGGCCCGGGCCGAGAATGGGCAACTGATTGGAATACCAGAGCCCACATACGAACCCCAACCCGATCGCGGCCTCAGCGGCCAACGAGACTGGCGGTGAGCTAGATCTTCACCGGAACTCCGCCGTCGATGTGGATGATCTGGCCTGTGATGAATCGTGACTCTTCAGATACTAGGAATAGCACCAAATTGGCTACATCTATCGGATAGCCAGGGCCTTCAAGCATCTGCATTAGATCAAACATCGACTCGAATGCGTGGTGTCCACCGTCCGGGTCTGTGATCGTCCCACGTGTGGCACCGGGAGTCATGATCTGTCCCGGACGTAGACCGTTTACCCTGATCTTGTCTGCGCCACCAATTCCGGCCA
>CAUZJA010000261.1:0-3752 GCA_963579925.1 Dehalococcoidia bacterium
TTCTCATCAGAAAATATTGGCACGGCAAGTGTGGAGTACAGGCCCGCGTCCAGAATGTCCTGCATCTCTGGGTACTCAGTGACAACCCAGTCGGCAAGCTCTTTATCCATGATGATCGCACCACCGGATTCAAGAGCCATCTGCGTCAGCGGTCCATACATCGGGCGGGTCTCGCCGGGCCCCCATGCCTCGACTTCAACGCCCGATTCATAGGTAGTGGTCATCGTGCTTGCGTCTGTATCAATTTCCGCTATAACGATTCGGTCGAACGGGAGGATTCGTCCAGTGATTTCTGCAAAACGGTCGTATACGGCGTCAATGTCTAAAGCTGACGTCAGCAACTGACCAATTTCGGCCAGTACCGATAGCTCTAAAAGCTCTCGGTCTCGCGTGTCTCCGTTGTTATCTGTGATTGTCGTGCCCAATTGCATTCCCCGTACGACGACGTAAACCCCGTGCTCGGCCGTTCATTTCCACCGACGATTCTAGACGTAATCTGCGCAATTATGCGTATTCAAACGATCCATACGGCTCAGAGTAGTGATTCATTAGGTGCAATCCCGAACCCGGGAGATTCCGAAATATCTATCTGGCCGTCGACTGGTTCCGGAGCCCCAAACCAGACCTCGTCAGTCTCCGTATTGCGGCCCCCGGTTAAATATTCCGCCAGATCCTCGCAGGCGGTTGCGGCCACCAGGTGGAGTCCCCAGACCTCTGCACCACGGTGAGGCACAACCGGGATGTCAAAGTTGGCGGCGATGTCCAGGATGCGCAGCCCCGCCGTGATGCCGCCACACCATGTGATGTCCGGCTGCCAGATGTCCATTGCGCCGACCCTGGCGATCTCATTGAACCCATGGTGTGAGAACTCATGCTCTCCGCCAGCGATATTCACATCACCAACTAGATTGCGCAGCTTGGCCTGTCCTTCCAGTTCGTCCGGGTTGAGCACATCTTCGAACCAGTGGATTTGATAATCGGCAAGGTGTCCTGCCATTGCGACTGTGGTCTCCAGATCCCATGACATGTATGTATCAATCATGAGTTGGCCATCATCGCCGAGGGCAGTGCGTGCTGTTTCAGCCCAGGCGATGAGGCTGTCGAGTTCAGACTGCTCGCCAGTCCAGCGATGCGGCGTTTTGGTACCTCGAAGGCCCATCTCGGCGTGCATTAGCGGGTCAGCGCCAGTGCCGTAGCAGCGAATGCTAGATTTGACGTCGGGTGAGATCAGGTGCGCCACGGTCTTGTTTTCGGCTTTGCCCAGTAGGTCCCAGAGTGCCAGATCGACTCCGCTTAGCGCCATCAGTGCCACGCCTTTCCGCCCGTATGGAATCGACTCGAAATAGAGGTGATCCCAGATCGTGGCGATATCGTCGGAGGAGTTCACTTCCATGCCTACGATTAGCTCGCTGAAGTGGCCGTTCACTATTGGGACGGATGCTTTGCCGCCACCTCCCCAGCCGTATCCAACCTGCCCTGTGTCAGACGTCACCTGGACAACAATCTGCCACATGTTAGTCCGCCACGACGGAGCTATGTGCTGGTATTTGGGGTAGATCGCTTTGATTGATTGGATCTTCACCGCTGGAACCCTGCCTCATGAGTTTGTTTGCACTCGGGAATATAATTCCCGCACTAAGAAATTTGGATTATGGACTCTGGGCGACTCGGCTACCAGTAGGGAGAGACGAAGATGGCGCTACTTCTGGATAAATCTGACGTAGAGAGACTGCTCAATATTGATGATGCAATTGAGGTTGTGGAGGGTGCCTTCTCTGAGTTGGCATCTGGCACGGCAATCATGCCCGACCGGACAGTGATGCTCGATCCGGACGTGGGAGGTTGGATCGCGTCGATGCCCGCATATCTGAAGTCTTCAGGGGCGCTTGGCGGAAAGTCCGTCACGGTCTACAAGTCCAACCCGGACAAGTTCGATCTACCGACCACGCTGGCCACAATTATCGTGCTGGACCAGAACACAGGCCAGACGGTTGCGGTGATGGACGGTGGTTATCTGACGGCAATCCGCACAGGCGCCGTGTCCGGCGTTGCCACGAAGTACCTGGCCCGTAAGGACGCCAAAGTTGGCGCGATTCTGGGTGCTGGAGTTCAGGCCCGCGCTCAAGTGCTGGCAATCTGCTCCGCCGCCAATCTGGATAAGGTTCTCATCTACGCCGTCGACCCACCAGAGCGAGTTCAGGCGTTCGCCGATGACCTGGCTCAGGCCACCGGTATCACCATGGAAATCGGTTCGAGCACGCAATCGGTTGTAGAGCAGTCAGACATTGTTTGCCTGGCTACCACTGCTGCAGAGCCGATTCTGGATGGCGACTGGTTCAAGCCCGGTGCGCACATCAACGCCATCGGCTCACACGCCCCCGGTGTTCGCGAACTCGACACGAAGTCTCTTCTCCGAGCCAAAGTAGTCTGCGACACCAAAGTGGCCTGCCTGAACGAAGCTGGTGATATCCAGATTCCTATTGAGGCTGGTGACTACTCAGCGGACCAGATCTACGGTGATCTTGGAGAGGTAGTGAACGGGACCATATCAGGTCGCGAAAACGATCATGAAGTGACGCTGTTCAAGAGCGTTGGCCTGGCGGTGCAGGACATCTCATGCGCCGGGTTGGTTTACCGGCAGGCGGTTGCACAGGGCGTGGGGCAGGAGTTCAACTTCTCCGGTTGATGTGACCTGCTATTCATCACGTTGACGCCACGCTTGCTTTACTGCGTGTGCGGTAGCGGCGGGTCTGAGGCCCGCTCTTCCGATGACGGTCTGAGGTGTCGCAGAAGCGGGTCTTAGACCCGCCGCTGCCGTGAGCGACTGCTGTACTACGTATCTGACCTGCCACACGTGAGCGCTCCATCATTTGACGGAGCGCTCAAGCGTGTTTGGCCTGAAACTTACGCAGTCTTTTCAGCGGCTATCTGTACCAGTCTGCTTGCTTGGAAGCGCAGTACCGTGACGATGGTCGCCAGAGCCAGCGTGATTCCTGTGAACAGGAATGCCATGCCAAGGAATTCAAGGGGCGTCAGCCATGCCTTCACGGCCATGATCGTGCCAAGGTCTGCCAGCAGAGCTGAGCCCGCAGGAGCCGCACTTATGTCGGAAATAGCGTTGCCATAGACATCACTGGCCACCGTACTAAGCCAGATTCCGATTCCGAGCACCGCGATCAGCGTCATCACACCCATCATCATCATGAGCGGGAATATCTTCGCAATGGTTGGCGGGACGGGCAGCTTCACTTCAGCTCCCAGTGACGCCTGAACGTTAGCGCCCGCGACCCGCAAGTTTCCGAGAATAGTTGCAAGGGTCATTGTGATGCCACCAAGCATCAGGCCAACGCCCAGAAGCTTGAACACGGGCAGCCATGCGACGACTTCTTGCACGGTTCCGAAGCTTTCATAGTTTGGAGTCGCCTCTCGAACGGACTTCGTCTCGCCGAAAAAGTCTGCGATGGCAATGCCATTGAAGATGCCGATGACAAATGAAATCGCCACCATCATGAAGCCCATCACCAGGAGGACTTTCCACATCTTGGATGCCATGGTCTGCATGGTGGTCATTGCTGTTGCGTTCTCTGTGCCAGCCCGGATCGCATCTAGGTTTCTGACGGGAACGATAACTGTTTGTAGTTCCATATCTGTTTGCTCCGTGCTGCTATTTACTGGGCGTCTGGTCGACGCCGAGGATTTGGGGTAGTGCTTGCATCATTGCTTCGCCTCTCAGCTGCAGTGACTGGATGATC
>CAUZJA010000262.1:0-3673 GCA_963579925.1 Dehalococcoidia bacterium
AGTCAGCGGACGATCCTCCGCCTACGTTGTCGCCAACATCCATCAGGACGATAGGGCCAAGATCGCCGTGGTTCGGGTCTATTTCATGCTGCTGCAACGCGGCGCCGTTTTCCGGCCAGTAGTTCAGGATGTCGACCGGCTTCGGACCTACGTACCTTTCCTCGGCCATCTTGAGCGCCTCTTCCACGCCGGGCTGAACCTCGTTCAGAGCCTCTCGGTGCTCCCACGCTCGCAGTGCCATCCACCTAGAAGTCTCGCGAGCCGCGTCGATATCGCCATCAGCAATCACTATGAATGACATGCCCATCTCGTAGACATCTGAGTACGGGTAACCCTCGGCAACACTGGTATCCAGAATACCGGGGCACTTGTTCGCCTCAATCGCGTCGTCAACCAGCGTCTTCATCGGCTCTTCACCGGTGAACTGCTTGACGATGTTGACGAGCATTGGTGTGAGTTCTGTCCACTGCACCGGGTTGATCTCGCCTTTGACCGTCCGATAGATCAGCTCAGCAGTCTTGCGACCGCGCGGCTTGGGGTCCATGTGCGGATTAGTTCGCCAGACAACGCATACGTTGGTGTTGGCGACTGTCTCCTTCGAGATATTGGAGTGCATGTCGAACGTAATGCCGACCGGGATATCTGGGCCAACGATCTCCCGCACCGACGCTGTAAAAGCTGCGTCCATGTCCGGAAACTCTTCAGACACAGCAGCGCCGTGGTTCGAAATCAGTACCGCATCCCACGGACCTTCATCTCGCAGCATGCCGAACATCTCGGCGGTCAGCAGGTCGTACGCATCCTTGGTAATGGTGCCAATCGGGCCGGTAACGGCGTACATCAGCGGCACCAGGTCAAAGCCGAGCTCTTCGGCACCCTGTATGTATCCGGCAATTGTGTAGTGGGAGTCCCGGTGCGCTTCAACCATGTCGTCACGCCGGAGAATCCCCGCCTGAAACGACTCGTAGTCGGCTGGAACCTCTGAAAAAGTGTTGGTCTCGTGTGAAATTCCGAGTACGGCGATGCGCAATTCAATCTCCCGCTGTGATAGCTCTTTTGCCCTGATTCGGGTGCCTGCGCTCAAATGCGCGCAGGGCGGCCAATCATACCGCGCGTTTGAGCGCCAGGAACTTCTCTCTCAGGGTTCCAATGCCAGCGCGTCGCACTACCTCAGACCCCGCGAAGTAGCCGAGCTGTCTGTAAGACTCAAACTGCGGCTGATCAAACTGCTGATCTGCAGTGGAGTCATGCGGGAACTTTGGATTCACCCCACGTACGTACTCAATAATGTCCGGAGTCAACTGTCCGCGAACAAGCCCTGACTTCACGTAGACGATTATTCCAGTGTTTGGATCATCGCCAATTCCGGTGCCGTGCGATCGACCAGCGGGATATCGGATCGTCCCGACTGCAACCTGCGTCGACGTGTAATCGACTCCATCCCGGTCATCCTGAATTCTCTCAAGATCGCTCAGATCAATATCTATCTCCACACCCAGATCGACGCGCGCCCGTCTCAGCGCTACGCCCAGTGTAGAGAAGTGCAAATCGCCCTCTGGATCCTCGCCGCCACCATCAACCGCCACGATGTATCGGCAGCGTCGTCGGAACAATTCGTACAGGCCAGAATTCTCAAAGTGGCCCCCATCTGAAAGATAGATCCACGGATCACTAGCTGAGGCGATTCCGAATAGCTCTTTCCAGAAATATGTCAGCCGAGTTGGAGCCATTAGGAACGACTGCAATCGAGGACGCTGTCGCGGGTTCTTCACCCACTGGCCCAACCGGATGTTGAAAAGCGTGAGGATGGGGCTGAGGCCCGGCATGGTTTTGCGGCCCATGTTTGGTGACACAGCCGCGCCAGAAATAGCAGTTGCTTCGGCCAGCGTCATCTTCTTGAGTGGCGACGTTGCCGTATCTCGCCAACCCGTAATGGCTGATCCAACGGTGTGCTTGGAAATAACGAACCCATCAGCTTTGCGGTCCAGTAGCTCAGGGCCAGCGCTACCTGGCATATTCAACGCAGTAGTAATCAGTTGGTACGGGGAGTTCTTGCGGCTACCGTCCAACTCCGACACCCGAAGGCCATCGCGCATGGTGACTGAGGTCCAGCCGTCGGATACATGGCTGCCCTCATCACGGGCCGCACCGATCACCCACGTTCGCCTGATTCGGCGCATGTAGAGGTTAGATAGCGATGACCAGTTCAGGAACCAGGGGCCTACGCGGGTCACGCTCAACACAACTGGCACTGCAGAGCCAATCAGGAGATACCAGAACAACTGCCACTTATCCCAGCCCGTGTCAGCAGCGATCTCGAGGTTTTCGCTTGATGGATAGATGGTCGTCCAGAGCACGTTGTACCAGGTGACCAATGCCAGGGCGATAAGAACATAGCCACTGATATTCAGTGCGTAACTGGCGATCTTCAGGAGGCGTCCCCGGCCAACGGCCACGATTCGAGAGGCAATCAAGGCCAACACACCGCCAACGCCACCAACCGCCGCCAGTACACGCTCCAGACCTTTGTCTTGCCAGCCTGAATCCTGAATGAGTGCCTCGTGGAACGCCCAGACGCCAATAACCATAAGTAGCGCGCCAGCGCTTGCCCACATTAGAAGCAGCTCAACGCGTCGGATTAAATTGACGACACGCCAGATCGTCCGTCGCTGCCTGATGCGATCTTGTCGAGGCAGCATCGATAGCGGGAAAAATGCAGCCAGAAGCCACAGTGGCGTCAGGAGAATCCACCACGGGATCGCTTCTCTGCCAAGTCGATCTGTGAATGGCGAGAATCTGTCCCAGCGCGCCTCAGGAATAAACATTGTGGCCAAGAATATCAGCGTCACCAGAGCGGTCGGGGCCAACGCCCACAATAGTAATGTCTTCACTACGTAGCGAGCCAGACCCGTCCATGTCTCAAGGTCAAAGAAGCCCGGTGAGTGCGCCAGCATCTTCGCGTTTTCTCGAACATGGCGAAGAGCAGGTGTCTCTAGCCCGTGGACTATAGATCCGGCATCATCACCCGCTCCGGGGCCAGGAAACTGATATGGGAAGTTGTCTGGTTCCACGCCCATCGGGTTCGAAACCGGCTCGGGATCTTTAGAAGGCGACCATAGTGCTGAAAGCGACGATCCAAGGTAGCCGCCACCGGAAACGGTTGAAACATAATCAGCGTCACGCAGCATCCCGCCACGTGCCATCGCCTGCAACACACCAAGTCCGTATGTGGCCGAGCGCATTCCGCCACCTGACAGAGCTACGCCATACAGATTGTTGCCAACGGAGGGACGCTCCGGGCTGGGAACCGGCGTACCGCGTGTAGCCAGATATCGTGGGCCTACCCAGTTGACCATCTCCCGGTAGTAGGCGTCGGCGAAGCTCGCGTTGATCCGATCAAAATCGGCATCACCGCTTGAGTTCGTGTTCTGAGTTGAGTTGACCATAAGTTATCCGTCCCTTAATTGGGCCGTGCAGCAACGTTATGGCTTCCTAATGATTGATCACATAGGCGTTTCGGTACACCGTTAGAGCAAAACTACGACTTCCAGACCTCGCCAAACAGCCGATGGAAGTTACCGCCCAATATTGCCTGAACCTCCGCTTCTGGATAATTCCGGTCCAGCAATCCCTCTGCGAGACGATGCCAGGAGGCTGGCGATTCGAACCCGAC
>CAUZJA010000263.1:0-3626 GCA_963579925.1 Dehalococcoidia bacterium
GAACCAGTGGTGTGGTTCACGTAGTGGATTCACGATCGCTCAAACGTCAGTTGCTCGTCGATCCACTGGCGATCGCAGGCTGGGATGGCATGGCCGCAGTTGCGCTGATTGGCACGATTCTCATTGCTTCGCTTGGGTACTTCACGTACATGGGTTCTTACATCAATGGATCGGCAAAGGAGAGTGCGCAACTGAGCGTGCAGGGCATCACACGAGGCTCTTATCTGCTCATGGTGGCGGTGGAGCACACCATTGTTGGTGTGATTGGACTGGTGCTTGGGTCGTTCACTGGTCTGCTGATGACGGACGTTGCGGTCTCATCTATTGCTCATACTGAGTCTGGCGGGAAGTTAATTCCGCCGTTTGTGCTGACCACGGAATGGTTTGGGTTGAGCTTTGTCTACGTTGCTATCGGCGCGATTGCCGTCGTTGCAGCGGTTCGAATATTCATTGGATATCGACGGCTCGCCCTAACGCAGATTCTCAGGTTGGAGGAGTAGCCCATGTTCCTCTCAGCCCTTGAATTGATGTTGCGACGCAGCCTGTCGCATTGGAAGCTGCTTTCTGCCGTGATTATCGGCGTGATGCTGGCGGTCTCCATTATGTCGGCAACTGTGCTGTACTTCGACGCGTTGCGGAACATTGCTCTGCAGCATGATTTGGACCAACATGGCCCATCGACGCTGGATATTCTTGTTGAGGCGAAGCAGTCGCCGGTGGACCGGGAATCACACGAGGAGTTCACGGATTTCGTCTCACCACGATTAGACCGGTATCTGGGCCCGATTGCTGATGGCATCAGCGTGGCTTACAAGTCCAGCACCTTCTACATTGCTGGTGAAGGTCACGAAGTACCGCCGCCAAGCGATGATCGGCGACGGGCCTCATTCGTGGTGGTGGAGGGCATCGAGGACAATGCAATTCTGGTCAGTGGCCGTTGGCCGCAGATCACGGCGAAGGTGTCCGGCGATAGCGTACTCATTGTTGAAGGTGCGATTTCAGAGGCGACCGCCGCTGAATTTGGGTTGAGTGTTGGCGATCAGTTCGAGATGGCGCCGTTCTGGGAGGCTCGCCACGAGCGAGTGATCGCGGGCGTCACTGGCGTCTACGCCAGAACAGAGCCGGATAGCCGATTCTGGCGAACATTTGACGAGGCACTCGGATTTGGCAGCACCAGCTTCCAGTTCGCGACTTTTGCCATACCTGAGCGCTCGATGCTTGAGGCACTCGGCGATTACTTCCCGCTGCTCACGTCTGAGTACGGTTGGTTGATCGATTTTGACGCCTCCAAGCTGAAGGCGGATCAGAGCGGCGTTACTCAAGTTGCGATGGATCAACTTGAGAGCGAGTTTGACGCCGAGTTGGATGGATTTCGGATTACTACCGGGCTTGATCGCATTCTGAACACATTTGAGGCCCGGTTGTTCTTCAACAAGATCCCTATGTTTGTGGTGATGGTTCTGATTGTGTTCGTGGTTTTGTACTACGTGAGCACTATTGCGGGCCTGCTGATGGATGTTCAGAAAGAGGAGATTGCGCTGCTGCGGAGTCGTGGTGGGACGGGGCGTCAGATCATCCTGGTGTACTCAGCTGAAGCTTTTGCGCTGTCTGCGATCGCTATTCCACTTGGGCCGTATATCGCGTCGTTTGTGATTGGAAACATTGGGGTTATGCCGTGGTTTGACGACCTTAACGGCGGTAACGCGCTCCCAACAAATGTGACGGCAACGGTCTTCCGAATGTCTGCAATTGGTGGCGTGCTGAGCCTTCTTGCGCTGTTGGTGCCGTCAATCCAGGCTGGCCGAATGGGGATGCTTGAGCATCGCATGGCGTCGGCACGTCCGGCCAGGCTCCCGGCGTTCCAGCGCTACTATCTGGACCTGGGGCTCATGGGGCTGGTGTTGTTCCTGTTCTGGCAGCTACAGCAGCGTGGAAGCTTTGTTGCGACGAGCATCTTTGGTGATGAGAACGTCAATCAGCTGATTCTGGCGGTGCCAGCGGTATTTTTGATTGCAGCTGGAATTGTGCTTCTGAGGTTGTTCCCGATATCGATGGAGATCCTGGGGCGATTTCTTTCGTCGCGTCTCATGTCACCAATTACTTCACCTGCGCTGGTGCTCGGCGTATGGCAGATGGCCCGTAATCCTGCTCACCACGCACGCCTGTCGTTGCTGTTGATTCTTACGGCTAGCCTTGGAGTTTTCGCGGCGACGTTTGCCGGGACGCTGGATCAGAGCTTCATTGATCGTGTGTTCTATGAGACTGGCGCAGACGTTCGGGTACTGGGCATCAGGTTGCCTGAGAACTCCCGTGGCAGGTCGGTCGCGGTGGAAGAGATGATTCGGACCACCGATGGTGTGACTGGCATCACGCCGGTGATACGCGGTGGCGGCAGTCTGATATCGGATGCGACTGTTCATTTTGACTATGTCGGCGTCGATTCGGAGACCTTTGGAGAGGTTGGGTGGACGCGGGACGACTTTGGTCCGAGGCCGATCTCAGATGGGTTGGAGAGGCTGGATCTGGAAGGCCGGGCGGGACTCGTAATTCCAGAGGGGGCAACGAGTCTGTTCGCTACTGTGCGTCCGTTTGAGGCGAATTCCTCTGTGAACATTCTGGCGCGCGTTAGTGATGCCGAAGACCGCATCTTCACGCTAAATATGGGTTCAACGGGTCCCAATACGGCCGATTCAGGGCTGGGAAGGTGTCCGAAACGCGAGAACCCGAGTGACCCGCCGCCATGGTGCACGGTTGGTGGGTCGATCAGCCTGTTGGGCGTCACCGGTGGAGCGCCGGAACCGCCGTATATTTTGGAGTTCCTGAGCGTTGCAAAGTTGAATGATCAAGAAGGCTCCGGTGGACTGAGGTCTGGCGCCATGGTCATCGACAACATCGGCGTTCGGATGAATGATGGTCGTGATCTATTGCTGGAGGATTTCGATGATCTGGCTGCGTGGGGTTCTCTGGGTCTTACGCTCACCGATCTGGGTGGGACTATAGCGCCGTATCGCGATTCAACAGGTGCTCCGATTCCAGGTCAGGCCAGGTTCAGCTGGGGTGACGCTGGGCTCCGTGAGTTACAGGGCGTGTTGGCCGGCAAGTTGCGTCAGGCGGTCCCGATACTTGCCAGCGAGGAGTTCCTGGATCAATCCGGGTTCAAGGTTGGCGATGAAGTAGACATCCTGATGGAGAACCGCGAAGTCCTGATCAAGATTGTCGACAAAGTCACCTACTTCCCGACACTTGATCCGGGTGTCGAGGCATTCGTGGTGGCCGATATTCAATCCTCGTGGCGCGCACTGGGTATCGACCGGCTTGGCGATGCCCGCCGTGTTGATGAGTACTGGGTGGCCACGGATCCACTTTCTGAGATCACAGCGGCGGATATTGAACAGATAGTCTCTCGTCAGCAGATCCGCTTCGCTCAGGTAGAGGAGCGGGTTGGGCAGTTGGGGCAGCGCGATGTTGATCCGCTCTCGGCTGCAGGTTGGCGAGCGTTATTGGCGATTGCGTTCTTCACGGTTCTTGTGGTGAGTGCGATTGGATTCCTGGTTCACGCTCAGGTGACGTTCCAGGGTCGTCGGATGGAGTTCGCGCTGCTTAGGGCCTCCGGGCTTTCCATGAAG
>CAUZJA010000264.1:0-3609 GCA_963579925.1 Dehalococcoidia bacterium
CGTTATTGGCGATTAGTTGTATTATCAACTATTGCATATGTAACTAATGTGATAATCTCTCCGGGTGTCCATTCCGCTCGATACACCCGAAGTTCGAACCTGGCTGATTTTTCTCCGGGCACATGCCGCCATCCTCAGGCGGATGGAGAAGGGCATTCAAGACGCTCACGGCATCCCCCTGAACTGGGTGGATGTCCTGATCCAGCTCTCGTTGGAAGAGAACCATCGCATGACCCATGCGCGCCTCAGTGAGCGCGTTCTGGTGAGCGTGAGTGGCTTGACGCGAATCATCGACCGGATGGTGAAGGCAGGCCTCGTAGTTCGACGGGCATCCCGCAAGGATCGCCGTGCCTCATACGTCGTGATGACGGAAGAAGGCATGCGAAAACTTGAAGAAGCGAGACCCGCGGTGTTTGGCGATGTTGAGGAACACTTCATTCGCCACCTGCGGCCGGAGGAGACACCGGTGCTGCTGGGATTCCTCAAGCGGGTTATGGACGAGGACTGAGGCGTCTACGTTAGCTTGTCGCCGAACGCCGCTTTCAGGACATCTCGTGAGCGCAACAATGCCGGGACGCCACCACGTCTTGCAGAGGTTTCGATAACAACTAGATCGACCTTCTCATTTTCGATGAGGTCGGCATAGAAGTCAGTTGTGATCTCACCGGTGCCGATCTCCTTGTGGTCGCGACCCTCAATCGCATCATGCACCTGCAGGTGGTGTAGTCGATCGCCGAATGCTGCGAGCGCTTCTGGAATCCCATCGTGGATGTGGGCGTGGCCTGTGTCGAGAGTGATCTTGAACTGGGGGCTGTCCATGATGTCGACGATATCGACCAGGTGCTGGTAGCTGCGGATAACGTCGCCCGGGCGCTGATGGAGGTTCTCCAGACAGATAACCGTACCGGAGTCGCGCGCTGGACCCTCAACTTCACGTAAATGGCGAAGGAGGTTCTGCATGGCGTCTTTGCGCAAGACTTCAGTGGCGTTCTCACGTTCGATTCCCGGGCAATCGATTACTCCGGGGTGGAAGACGATCACCGGGGCGCTGATTTGCCCGGCCAGTTTGACCGTCTGCTGCATCTGATCCAGATACTCTTCCCAGCGGCCGGTGTGATGTGCTGCCGGCGCTGCTCTGACCGGGAAGTGGATTGTGTAGACAACGTCATGCGCGCGAGCCTGATCAACCATCCATTCCACGTCTTCATCGGACAGTAGAGGCGGCCAGTAGTGGAAGCCACTGAGCTCCACTACTCTTAGATCGTTCTCAATCGACCATTCAACAGCAGCCCGTATGTCATCTGACGGCTCAACAATTTCTGACGCAAAGCCAAGTCTTGGCATTCATATCTCCGCATGAAAGTTCAGGGTTTTTGGCATCCTCGGGCACTATACTCGTATTGACATGACAAATAGAACAGACCGAGATAATTCTGATCAACAGGAAATGTGGCGAATATTCGCTGCTATCCCACTGCCTGTGGAGATCCAGCAGAAGCTGGGAGAGCTGCAGCGCGCGTTTCCAGAGCAGCACAATCCGGCGGTGCGGTGGGTGTTACCGAAGTCGATTCACCTGACTTTGCGATTCCTGGGGCAGACCCAGCCAGAGATGGTTCCCGCGATCTCATTGGCGCTTGCAACCGCGGTCAGGCCGACGGGGAAGTTCCAATTGAGCATAACGAAGCCCGGTACGTTCCCGGATCGCGGCAAACCTAAGGTGCTGTGGGTTGGCATCGGCGGCGAGACGAAACGACTAAAGTCGCTGCGCGGTCGTATTCAGGGGACGTTTGAGCTGGCGGGTATCGAGCCGGAGATGAGGCCGTTTGAACCGCATCTGACTGTTGGCCGCATCCAGAACGAAGCGCGTTATCCGGCTGACTTTAAAGCAGGGACGGCGTTCAAATACATGGAAGTTCAGGAAGATCTGAAATTCACCGTCAATCAGGTTGTTCTGTTCCGCAGCATGATGGATCAACGTGGCGCTACTTATGAGGTTCTTACTGAGGTTGATCTGGCGTAGGTTCTAATCCCGTGTCGCAGCGCGGGTTCGAAGGATCTGAAGCGCTTGATTATTCACGCGCTTCAAGGCGCTGTGGGATATCACATGTGATGGTTTTAGATCCTTCAACCGCGGCGCTGAGCTGCCTTCGTTCAGGATGGCATGATGCGGTGCGGCCTTCTGATAGCCGCCGGCTAGTTCCAATTCACGATAAGGCGTTGCCTTCAGCCTCCCGTTTCAGATCAGCTAACCAGCTCTCTGTCATTCAGTGGATTAGAAATCTCGGGTAGGCGAAGCGGATGGGGAGTAGCCAGCTACCGAAGACTTTTGCGTCTGTGATCTGGATGCCGTCTGGGGTTGGCTGAAGCGAGATTCGGCGGGTTGCCGTGATGGTGAACTTTGTGGACTCCCACTCAACGTGCTGCTCTGCTGAAACGTTAGTGATGGTGACTTGGAATGGCACGGCTACGGTTGCCATGCGTAGTTTGAATGCCAGTTCGTTGCCGGGCGACCACGTCTCCGGTATCGAGGCCACTTGGACGCAGACTTCGCACCACTCCGGCCATCGTTTGGCGTCTGTAATTAGCGCCCATATGCGTTCGGCCAGCGTGATCACGACGATCGTGGAGGCGATCGTGAATCGGTTCAAGGCCATTCCGCTAAGCGTCGGCACGCTAGGAGAAGACGTAAGGAACGGATTGGAAGTCCCAGCTGAATCTGAGTTTACCGTCGGCATCTTCCACCAGTGCGTCGTCCACTACGGCCCTGAGTTTTTCAAACTCCGGTGAGTTCTTCTTGACGTGAAGTCTTCCGGCGGCGCGATTGAGTGCTGCAGTGGCGTCTGGGAACGGACGCGGTGTAAGCGAATCCATCACTTCTACATCGGCCGTGATTCCCCATAAATCAAGCAGTGTGCGGAACTGATCGGCTCCGGGTGCGTCGATGCATGGTTCGCCGTAAACCGCCTCCCAGAGCGGGTGGACGTACGCCACCGGCTGCAACGTGCTGAGCATGACGACGATGCGTCGATCGGCAACTCTGTGGGCTTTCTGCAAGAACTCTTCGATTGGATGTACGGAGTAGAGGAGGTGGGAGATCAGCACAATATCGGCTGGCTCCTCCGGCCACGATTCCCAGGTTGATTCGTCGATGCGTACGTTGGATATTGACCTGTCGCGAACCTGGAGTGCCAGATCTTTCAGCATGGATGGTGAAGGGTCGAGGCCGATCACGGACTCACAGATTCCGGCCAGTGGCACGGTGAGTCTACCAGCGCCGCAGCCCACATCAACCACTGTGTCGCTCGGTTCAAGCCATGGCCGCATGAGTGTGATGACAGGATCTTCCGGCTCACCTTCCGCCACGGGAGCAAAACGTGCAGAGAGTTGATTCCATGAGTCACCGATTTGCGCGTTCTCAAGTGCACGGCGTGATTGCTCAGATGAGGCTTCTGCGTGCGCGTTCCAGAGAATCGAAGCTCGGGTTTCTGGGTACGGATCTGTCACGATTACTGACGTCCTCTTTCTGATCAGGTTGATGCCATCACGCAATGATATTGGAGACGCTGCATCTTATCTTTCAGATCAGCGATTTAGACAAGCATTGAGTCC
>CAUZJA010000265.1:0-3607 GCA_963579925.1 Dehalococcoidia bacterium
ATCGGAAACGTCCTGAAGCACGCCAGCGCGGACAACTGTGTTATCGAACTCGATCTACCTGATCCGATGGTCATCGCCATGAAGATCACCGACGACGGCGTTGGATTTAGCGAAAATGCCCGCGTCCCACAGGGCATCGGCCTCGCCACCATGGACGACTACGCAGACTCGCTTGACGGTCACCTCACAGTGATATCGCTGCCCGGGAAAGGCACTAGTCTTGAAGTCATCATGCAGGTCTCCGAGCTTGAGGGCAGCGACGACACAGAAGGCGGTCAGCAGGCCATCGGTATGCTAGTGGATATGCACTGGGCAGAGCCCCACCAAAAGACCGCCACCTAGAGGCATCCCCGTGCCACACCGCCCCGACGCCCCCATCGCAGTTACGCGAAAGGTGCTACGGGCTGGCTCACATACTTGGTGGCGTTAACTCGCTTTGTCATGAGCCTCGCGCAGGCTAGATTTGTATTTGCGGGTAACCCTATACGTCAATCACGGGTGATAAATGCTGAGAGTTCTTCTCGTCGACGACCAGGCGCTATTTAGAGACATCGCCAAAAATATGTTCTCGTCTGTCGAAGAGTTTGAAGTTGTTGCAGAAGCAGAAGATGGCGCAGATGCCCTGGATGCATATGTTGACCTGAGACCAGATCTGGTTCTCATGGACGTCCAGATGCCGAAAGTAAACGGCCTGGAAGCAACCAAACAGATATTGCATGGCAATCCAGAAGCCAAAGTCGTCATTACAAGTATGCGATCTGAGCCAGAGTACCGGCGCCTCGCGCTGGACACAGGCGCTCTGGGCTTCATCGCCAAGCGAGACCTCAGCATCAGCGCGCTCAGAGATGTTCTTAGAGGAACCCTCCCCGCAGCCGCCTGACCGCGCATATCAGCACCAACAAAACGGCCACTTCATGTGGCCGTTTTAATTTGACCGCAATATCTGACCCGCAGTTCCTTGATCGGCGGTAACATACGCCAACCCAGAAACACCCAGATACACTCGGATACACTCAGAAACACGGCACCCTGAACCTGCCCACGATTGCGAGTCGATACCAGCATGATTGTTGACGTTCACACCCATCCGCCCAGCCACAAAGACCACATCCCCCCGGAGGATGTGAAGGTAGAGACCACGATGAGGTCGGGCGAGACGGTTCACCTCACCAACACCATCGAAGATTATCTTCGATCCATCGAGCCGGTGGACAAGGCGTTCCTGTTCGGTATCGCACCCCGTCCGTGGAAGCCCAATGAAGCTGTTCTTGAGGCTTCGGACGACTGGCCACCGCCCCTCAACCAAAACGACATCGTTGCAGAAGTCGCATCTCACGCCCCCGACAAAGTCATCCCATTCATGTCGCTCCACCCGCTCGCGGAAGATGTAAACGAAGAGTACAACCGCGCAGTTGGTGACCTCGGCTGCAAAGGCATCAAGCTGGGACCCAACTACCAGGACTTCGACCCGCTGAGCGACGAGGCATTCCGACTCTTCGCCCGCCTTGAGCACGATGGCCTACCAATCGTCTTCCACCAGGGCACCTCGCCCATGACGGAAGCCCCACTCATGTACGCCAACCCGCTCACCACCGACCGCATCGCAATGTCATTCCCACGCCTCAAGATCGTCGTCGCCCATCTCGGCCACCCCTGGCAGACCGACTGCCTCGCCATCGTCCGCAAGCACCCCAACGTCTGGGCAGACGTGTCAGCGCAGTTCTACCGCCCATGGTCGTTCTGGGAAGGCATGCGACTTTTCCATGAGTGGGGCGTCACATCAAAGATCCTGTTCGCCTCAGACTGGCCCGTAACGCTGCCTCAGGACAACATCGATCATCTGCGCGGCCTCAACAAGTTCGCAAAAGACCATCACCTGCCCGCCATTCCAGAAGATGAGATCGAAGGCATCATCAACCGCGACGCGCTAGACATCCTTGGTGTGGAATAGGGGCAATCAGTGATAGTTGACGTCCACACCCACCTCCCAAGCCATCCCGAAGCCGTCCCTGAGTCGGATGAAATCGAGATGTCCATCCACCGCTCCGGCACACCGGTGAGCTTCACACACACGGTTGAGGAATACCTCCGTGACATGGAGCCGGTAGACAAGGCATTCGTCTTCGGCATCGCAGACCGGCCCTGGCTGCCGAATGAACGCAAAGGCAGAATCGCCGGCTGGCCCGCCCACTTCAACCTCAATGATGTAGCTGCCGCCACCGCTAATGCAGCGCCCGACAAGATCATCCCCTTCATGTCGCTCCACCCGCTCGCGGAGAATGTAAACGAAGAGTACGACCGCGCTGTAGGCGAGTTGGGCTGCCGTGGCATCAAAATGGGAGCCAACTACCAGGATTTCGATCCTAACGGAGATGCGGCTTACCGACTCTACGCGCGCCTTGAACATGACGGCATCCCGATCATCTGGCACATGGGCACATCTCCAGTTGCCAGCGCCCCACTGGAGTACGCTCATCCACTGGCCTACGACAGCGTCGCCACAGCCTTCCCGCGCCTCAAGATGGTTCTTGCCCACCTCGGCCACCCCTGGCATCAGGACACCCTCTCCGTAGTTCGCAAACACGAGAACGTCTATTCAGACATCTCCGCCAACTTCTACCGCCCGTACTCCTACTGGAAAGGCGTGCGCCTCTTCTACGAGTGGGGAGTCACGGACAAAATCTTCTTCGCGACCGACTGGCCCGTAGCCACTCCCACCGAAAACATAGCAGGCATGCGCGCCATCCATGACTTCACCCGCGAACACACCCTGCCCGCCATCCCGGAACAAGTAATAGAAGGCATCATAAACCGCAACGCAGTGGAGATTTTGGGGCTGGAGTAGGGGCACAACTGTTCTTGTCGACGAGGCAGATCGAAGGCTGATCTCCCGTCGCACCCAAACCGCCAACAATTACCACATCGGACCCGCCACTCCACATCCGCCATCCCGGAATCTCCGACTCGGTGGAGATGTCCGGGATCCACGCCCGGCCACTCTCGAAGTTCTGTAGCAACTCATACGCCTCACAGCCAACACTGCGATGAGCGCCGTTCACACCACCCGTGCCAATGGATGGATGAAGGAAATCCCCCATATGAAATGAACCATTCGGCGCGCCAAAACCATAAATAGTTGCGCCATTGGTACGGTGCAAGTCTTACACGCCGCCGTGTAGCTTGAATACATGACAACTCAGACCAGCACCCACACGACCACACCCGACTCCACCCGGACCCGTGTAACGGAACCCGGTAATGCAGACGCCGTCATTCAGGCGCTTGGGAATCTGGCCAGAGCACAGGAGCGTGGCCTGCCTGATTTTGTCCTGGAGCAACTCACTACGCAGGTGATGGACGCTGCCGGAAGCGACAAAGACCGTCTAGAGACCGCCGCCTAATTTACTAGTCGCCGGGAAGCATCCCAGAAAGCTTCCCAGGAAGCATCAGGGATGGATAAAGGCCGCATCGCTCGATGCGACCTTAGTTTTTAAACCGTCTCTAGTGGCGCAATCCCAAGCTCAACAGAGATGCTATCGAACCACTCGATCACCTCTTTGTGCAACGGAATGCCCTCCGCTCGGCGCACCAACTCTTCCTCGTGCTC
>CAUZJA010000266.1:0-3574 GCA_963579925.1 Dehalococcoidia bacterium
CGTCGGGCGCCCGAGCCGCCAGCGCAGGTACATTCATTACCGTTGCCGGTGGGCTGGCGGCAATGGCGAACTCTACGAATATTGGCGCGGCGTCTCCAGTTGGCGGCGCAGGTGAGGACATTGAAGACACGCTGGGGCGAAAAGTCACCAATGATGCGGCGGCGTTCATTCGCTCAATTGCGGAGCAACGTGGCCGGAACGCATTCGCCCTCGAGCGCACGGTGCGAGCCGCTGCTGCTTACACGGCTGAAGAAGCGCTCCGGGAGAACATCGTCGATCTGTTTGCTCTGGATGTAGATGACCTACTGGAGAAGCTCGATGGTATGTCGATTCCGACGGCATCGGGATCTGTGGAGGTTCACACTGGCGAACTGAGTGTCAGCGAAGTTGGATTTGGGTTCGTGGACAATATCCTGAGTTTTCTCTCGAACCCTGACATCGTGTTCCTGTTCTTCTCGTTGGGGGGATTGGCCCTGGTAGTCGAAATATGGTCGCCGGGGCTCGTGGGCCCGGGAGTGATCGGGGTGATTCTGCTGCTTTTGTCATTCGCCGGACTAGGGCAGCTACCGTTCCATTGGGCAGGTCTGGGCCTGCTGGGTCTGGCGATCCTGCTCATAATCGCGGAGACGCATGCGCCAGGATTTGGGATTTTTGGGATTGCGGCAGGCGCATCACTAATCCTGGGTGGCCTGTTGCTCGTTGGATTTTTCGGCACGCCTGAGTTTGGTGATCCCGACTTCTCGGTGAGTTGGTGGCTCTTATACGGCATGGGCGGATCAGTCGCAGCAGTTGCCGTTTGGTTTGGTTGGATTGCTCGACAGGCACGAGATATTCCGGCCTACGTGAGCCCCCACTCCTTCGAGGGCCTTGTTGGTGAACACGGGACAGTAACCGTCGATCTCGATCCAGAAGGCGAAGTGATGGTGGCTGGTGAACGCTGGGGTGCCCTCGTGGAAAACGAGCAGAAGCTGGAAGCTGGTTCTGAGATAGAAGTCAGTTCAGTCCAGGGTCTGGTATTGATCGTAGAACCAGGCGGGTCTGACACGTCGCAACAGTAGTTTGGCGAATTATGTGCGACCATGTGCGCAGAATCCGCAATTGGTTCCCGGGAACCAATACTGACCGACGGGTGTACTGGTATTAAATCTCAAGTCGGAGTTCCGTTGGATTGGCCAGCGATAATACCGCAGATAGCGCTACCGGATCGAGCAGCAGGGGAGAACTGAAGAATGGCATTAATCAACTTCATCAGACCATACGAGCGACTGGCCCGATTCAAACTGGGTCAGTTCGAGGGTATGAAGGGGCCGGGTGTCGTTTTAGCGATTCCAATCCTTCATCAGATACGGAAGATCGACACTCGAACTCAGATCATCGATATACCGCGTCAGACGAATATTACGAAAGACAATGCGCCGATTGAGATCGATTTCCTCGTGTACATGCGGGTCGATCTCAACCAAGCCGAAAAAGCGATCCTTGAAGTCGAGAACTTCAGGGCAGCGGTGGTTGGACTGGCAACAACCACTCTGCGTGCCGTGATTGGTGACATCACCCTGGACGACGTGCTCTCACAGCGAGAGCGGATCAACGAGTCCATCAGGGTGCGCCTGGACGGCGAGACAGAGCGGTGGGGCATCAAGGTCACCAACGTAGAGATCCGGGAGATCGACCCGCCAAGAGACATTCAGGAAGCCATGAGCCGTCAGATGTCCGCAGAGCGTGTGAGGCGTGCTGTAGTTCTGGAGGCCGACGGTACTAAGGAAGCCAACATCACAGTCGCCGAGGGTGAGAAGCAGGCAGCAATTCTTCGGGCTGAGGGTAACAGGGAAGCAGAAATCCTCCAGGCTGAGGGAGACCAGCAAGCCGCAGTGCTGCGCGCAGCGGGCTTCAGCGATGCCATGGAACGCATCAACGGAATCGCCCAGGACGCCCACTCAAACACCATGGGATTGCAGTACTTGGAGACGCTGAAATCGCTTGGAAACAGCCCGTCATCGAAGTTCATATTCCCGATGGAATTTTCAAACATGATCGGCAAGATCACGGGCCTCGGTAGCGATGATGATGACGACTAAATAGGGCGTTTTGGCCCCAGCAGCTGTTATTCTCCAAGTCGCTAATGTGAACGTGAAATACGTTTCTTTCAGTAACCTTACTACCAAAACATAACGCGAAAACTTCTCTCATACTTTGTGACTTGGAGATGGGTTAGCAAGGCATTCTTGTTCTCTGAATACCGCCCGCAGAAGTCATAAATGACAGCGAGCAAAGCGCGCTTACTAATGGCGCAACTTGCTGATGCTAGCGAAGGCTGAACCTTCAGGCTTCCGCGTCTCAATTGAAGCCTGTTGGCTGAAGCTGGAAGGTCTCTGAGTAACTGTCGATGCTGCCCCCCAGTTCGATGGGGGAGAGCCGATTTAGGCGCTCCGGGCAGGGCCGCGCGTGGAAGGCCCCTCACAGCGCATCACGCGACGACTGATAATTCGCTCTAGCCGAGGCCTGGACTGAAACAGTTCCAGGCAGCATGACAAGCACCCGCTTCGAGTAGCACGCGGATGCAGATACCGCGACATAGATCTCACCATAAAACGCCACTTGATGCGCCGCAAGTCACCTGAATACGCCGCGACCCGAATAATACGGTTCCGGCTGCGCCAATAGGATCCTTCTACACGGTAACGGAATAGCGAAGCGTATGCGCCATATGGCGCGGCGCATACGCCGCAGATGCGGCATTTCATATGACGGCGTAAGCGGATACAATCCTCGAAACACGCCGCGTGTCAGTGACGGGGTTCGCCTCTATCGTTTGGTGAGTTGCCGGGTGATCTCTTGAGGGTTGATAGTCATCAGGGTCGCTCAAGAACTGCATCGCTGCGTTTGCGGTGCTCTACGTCGAATTTCATCGTCACAGGAGGAATCTATTGGCCAGGCTTGGAGCCTATGAATACCCGGAAATCGGCCTGTTTGAGGCGATCTCTATAGGTAAACGGATCAGTCAAGATTTTGGTGGTTCGATCTCGCGTGCGCACCTTGCTGAGGTTCTGGGTATGAGCGAGCGCGGCGGGCGCTTCTCTGTTGTCCTGGGCGGCCTGCGTATGTGGCGCATTGCGGAGGGCCGGAGCAATATCCGCGTTACGCAGCTTGGATTGCGCTCTGCGTCGCCTGTGAGCTCTCAGGAGTCATCAGAAACGACCACCGAGCTAGCAAGCAGTATCGAACTGTTCAATGAGCTTCAACAACGACTTGGGACTTCGATCTCAGATGCAGCGGCGCTTATCCTCGTCCTGGAAGAACTTACCGGCGAATCCCGCATGGAGATCACTCAGCGGATCACAACTATCGAAAAGGCTCTCAAAGAGCTTCCTTCGGGCGTCTCCGAAGCCCTGCACACCAGCGTAGGGGAGGAGACTAAGGCCACATATGCGTCCCAACCACCGGAATTGATTACGAGTTCAATCTCCAGCCGACTCAAGCTGACCTACTCAGGTGGAACGTTGGATCTGGAGGAATCTCCGGCGGCCATCGCGATGGTGATCCAGTTGCTGGAAGAGCGCCGTCGCCAACAGTA
>CAUZJA010000267.1:0-3569 GCA_963579925.1 Dehalococcoidia bacterium
TAGTCGGTCTCTAGGCGAAACGACCCGGTGAGCGGGAGTCTTCGTTTCGGGTCTTTACGTCGATCAGGACTGTCTTTCCGTCGCTGTTGAGCTCCTGAGCCTTCTTCAGGGCAGGGCCCATCTCAGCTGGCGTCGAAACTCGGAGGCCTTCAGCACCCATTCCCTGAGCAATAGCGGCATAGTCGCCCTGCATGTGGGATGCGCCGTAGCGCTCCTGTGCGGTTGGGAATCCACCGGGATAGGTAGCCATGATGCCGTTGTTGAGCAGCACTGTTGTGATTGGGATACCTGCACGAGAAGATGTCTCAAGGTCCGTGCCTGACATGCCCCATGCACCATCTCCCATCATGTTGAGGCAGAATCGCTCGGGCATTGCCAGCTTGGCGCCAATCATCAATGGAATAGAGAAGCCAAGATGAGTCGTCTTGCCCCAGCCGATGTAGCTGTGCGGGTTTGTCGCTGTGTAAAACGGAACAATCTGGTCACGAGGTGCACCAGCGTCGTGTGTAACGGAGGAGTTGTCGTGATTCAGGTTCTGGTTGAGTTCGTGAATCACCCTGTAAGGGCTGAGAGGAGCAGTATCGCTGGTGAGGTAGGGCATCCATGCGTCCTGCCACTCCTTGCGAGCCGCGGCGACGCGCGCTTGCACACCAGTTGTGCGTCCGCCTTCACCAACAACGGCCTTAGCCTCGTCGATCACGGCTGCGAGCGTGAGCTTTGCATCGCCAGCTAGGCCGATTGACACCGGCGTGTCTCCGTTGATTTCTTCCGAGTTCAACACTGAGTGAATGACAAACTTGCCATCAGGGATCTTCTGGGCATAACCAGAAGCTGTCAGTGATGCCCCTATTGCAAAGAGGACATCGCACTCATCAATCCACTGTCGTGCGGGCGATGTTGCGGTCTGTCCGCCGGCGCCTACTGACAGTGGGTGGGTCTCGTTGAATGCGGACTTACCCGGCATCGTAGTGAAGACCGGAATATCAAGCAACTCAGCGAGTTCCTGAAGTTCTGCAGTGGCATCAGCCCTCATTACGCCCTGACCGGCCCAGAGGAGCGGGTTCTTGGCGGCGACGAGCTTTGCGACCACGTCTTTGATATCGGATGCGGACGGCATAGACCTGACCAAACCAGGTGATGTGTAGTTCATGTCCGCTTCTGAGATTTCCTGAGACATTATGTCTGCTGGCAACTCAACGGCCACAGGACCTGGTCGACCATTTCGTAAATTATGGAATGCACGGCGCATGACTGAGCCAGTGGCTTCTGGCTTCGTGACAAACTCGGCTGTCTTTACGACGGTCTCCCACGTCTTTACAGCTGAGAAGTTTGGGCTGATGTGCAGTCTGTCGATGGGGTTTCCACCGGGAAGAACAAGTATCGGAATATTGTCGGCGTTGGCCTGGGCCAGACCACCCACAGAGTTCTCAGCACCGGCCTGGGATTGCATCATCACGACGCCAAAGGTGTTGGGGCCGCTCACCCTGGAGAAGCCGTCGGCAGCCATGACTGCACCACGCTCGTGGCGGAATGTGATTGGCCTGATGCCCTCTTTGGCCGCAGCTTCAATCAAAGGATGGTTCGGGAAACAGGTGATCCACTCAACGCCTTCGCTTTTGAGAATCTTCGCAATATATTCGATGCCGTTCATTTAGCAATCCAGTGTTGAGGGTTCAGTGTTTTCGATTTGCCACACGGCGCTGAAGTCTAGCACCTGCGCGCAACTCAGTACCGGGCAGGTGATCACGCACGGCTATCCGACGCTATTCAGAGCCTCGGGTTCAATGGCGGCGCGAATGCTAGCCGGAGATCGAGACCTCATCACCTACGCTGATCTCTCCGCCGCCCAACGGGGTCACGAAAAGTCCGCGTTTGCCATCGATCTCCTCAAGCAGTCCTGGACGGATTGTATCCATGAAGGAGCACGGATCACAGAGACCGCCAACCTGGAACTCAAGTGATTCACCAATAGTCAGTTTCTGGCCGGGTTGGAGTCCGAAGATATCCAATCCCTCAACCGTCACGTTCTCTCGTATCTGCCCGGCTTCGACTCTAAGCGTGTCCATAACCGACTTATCCATCACAAGGATCTGTCGAGCACTTCCAGCTTTTGCGTGGCGATCACCAGACAGGCCGGT
The DNA here is from genome assembly GCA_963579925.1 of Dehalococcoidia bacterium. Lineage (GTDB taxonomy): Bacteria > Chloroflexota > Dehalococcoidia > Lucifugimonadales > Lucifugimonadaceae > UBA1151. The sequence goes on from CAUZJA010000267.1 coordinate 2,139, forward strand.
GTTGGCGATTACTTCAGCGCTATCGACAACCTTCATAGGTTGCCCAGAGGCGATGTTGAGGCGGATGTCTATTACTTTTCCGGGCATGTGTATGTGTCTCCTGTTGTCATATCCCGCGATTGCGGCGTCCGGGGCGCAGCTTCACAGCCGCCCCTACGATAACTTATTGCTCTCTAACTCGATTGATTGGCGAGGGCCGCTTGCATGGTGGCTCTGGCGTAGCCGACTGTGTAGGCGAACCCGGTGAACATCCCGGATGAGATGCTCTCATCTGGTCGTTCGAGATCAACGTCCATCTGCGGTGGGTGCTCCGGGTAGAGGGTGCGAGGATACTTCTGACGCACCAACTCTTCCATCACGCCAAGCATGTCTACTTCACCTTGATCAAGGAACACCTCGGTGTACTTCTCACGAGGAATGTGAGTGATCACGTTGCGGTAGTGGACGTGGTTGATGCGGTCTTTTCCGCCAAGGTACTTCGCTACCTCGATCGGGTTCTCCCCAAGTTCACGGGTTACGCCGCAGTCGAACGTCATGCCGTTGGCTGGGGAGTCGACGATATCGACCAGCTTCTTCCAGCCTTCAATGCTGCCCATGATCTGGCCTGAGCCACGGCTGATGGGTGGTGGCGGATCGTTGGGGTGCAACGCCATGCGCAAACCGCTCTCAACCGCCACCGGAATAACTGCCTTGAGGAAATACGTGACGTTGTCCCACATTTCGTCCAGCGAATGAGCTCCTTCTTCTGGCAACGGGGGAAGATCCTTCACACGTTCGTAGTCAAAGCTCTCGAGCTTCGCGCCGCCACGGCCTTCTTTCTTCCGGTAGCCCTCTGTAATCCGGTGGGCGTAGAAGTTGTACTCGATAACCGGCAGACCCGCTCGCCCCGCTGCGCGTATCGTCTCCTGAACCTTCTCGATCTCTTCATCGCGGCCATCACGACCATAAATCGTGTTCGGGAACCCGGATATCATCATGTTGCCTAGCTTCAGTCCGGCCTCAGCAAGAATGTCCTGACGAGAAGTGATCGACTCCTCACTCCACTCGATGCCGCTTGCAGACATCAGAACCGTATCAACGCCAAGTTGCTTAACGCGCCGCAGCGTTCTGGTCTCCAGATCGCGCACGGTGAGGCAGATCTTAGGAGTGGTATCGGTCTCGACGAAGTTTCCGGTTGATCTCATAGTGGGGAAAAGTCTCTTTCTTCAAGCCAGTCCGCGGATCAAAACTTTGCGATGGCCTGCATTATGAACTCGATTAGTGCTTTTGTGTGCCCTAGATTCGAGTGTATCGAGCCGGAAGCTCACATGCCGCCCGTGTGGGGACTCTTGCGTAGTTGTTCGACGGTAGGCACGGATGCTAGGCTCCCAGGAATGATGGAGAGTTGAACGTGGGCTCGCGTCCTAAATTCAATTATGACCACCATAAATC
>CAUZJA010000268.1:0-3559 GCA_963579925.1 Dehalococcoidia bacterium
GAAGGCGATCTGTTCTTGCGAATATCTCGATCTTTTCACGGAATGAATCTCCTCTGTATGAGGCCGGAATCATCCCAGAAAACTAACACTTAGGTTGGCGCGGTTATCGGGGAGAAGGTCAGTGTCTGCTTGAGCAGTAAGGGTTTCGCCAACCGGCGTGACCCTCATGAGATACGACAGGAGGTAGACGATTACTTGCTCCAACCGATCGTGGTCAGCCTCGACGTCGGGAACATTGTCGCCCAGCTTGATATTGACGAATTGATTACGTCGATCTGAGAGGACAGACGTCTTTTCGCATGCAGACGCGATCAACTCAATTGGTGAGACAGAAGTCAGCTTGAGCGTCAGGTTGTTGGCCTGCAGGTAGCCAATGTCCAGTAGGTCTGTCACCTGCTACTCAAGCCGTTCAATGCTCCGGCCCATGTTTGTCATGAGCCGGTCTTTTTACTTTGGTTTTGCGGCAAGCGCTTCCATAGCAGATGGGTCTGTGATGAGCTCATATCCCACTCGCAGCGATGCTAACGGCGTACGTAGCTCGTGGGCGATCTGACCAATCAGGCGCGCATCTATCGGAGGGGTTGGCGCTGGGCCAACTTCTCCGGCATCAAGTGCACGTTCCATGTCTACCATTTGAGTCTCGTCAGGCAGGTATATCGATCAAACGTAACTACGAGTATAGGTGCAACTGGCAGTCTCGCCAATTCTGGGCCATTACGATTAATCATGAATTCAGCCTGATTCCGGGGCTTATCGCCGATGAACTCGCCATGTCCAGAGGCCCTTTACGGACTCTTTCAGGGCGGTTGTGTTTGGGCGATCTACCTGAAGCCTGACCGGCAACATGCGGTCGGCCACCTTCGCTACCTCGGGGCATCGCTTTACAAATGAGTTAAGCACCTGGCGATCACCACCAAATGCGATATGATCAACCTCTCTGGAGTGCGGGCCGATGCGGTCTTTGAAGTCGCGGCAGGCTTTGTCGAACAGCTCGCGGATCCATTTTTCACGGTTGCGTTCAAACCGGCGCTGCGACTGGCCGCCTTTCTTGTGTTGGCCTTTGACGTAGCGGGTGTCTGACTTGGTCATCAGGACATTGCCATCCCGGGCTAGACCCACTGAGTACGCGCCAAGGCGGAGCAGCACGATGGCAACTAGCCGGGGAGTAGTGATGAACTCAACTAGCGGTTCCAGATCGTTGAAATCATCAAGGACGATTGGTGTTGGGAACGATCCAGCGATTGCCAGTTGCGTTTCGCCTGCCTGGATCCAGATGTAGCCAGCCGAACCATTCCGGACAGTGTCGGGCGGCCACGCGTCGTCTTCCGGGCGGTCATTGAGGCGCTCATCGCCAATGAATCGGAGCGTGATCGGCTCACCCGCGGATTTGATCTCGTCGACGAGTCTTATGAGTTGGGAGGAGTTAAGTCCGCGACTCCGTCCGGAATCGGGGAGCAAGCTTTGCGTGGTCATAGGCGTTCATTAGATACGAATTGGCAGCTAGGTGGCTGACCATCTGCGGGCGTTGCTGGAAATGAGGTCTTCGTTCAGTGTGGCACCGATGCCGTAGCCATCCGGAAGAAAGAGTTGGCCGTCGTGGATATGTTCCGCAGGCTCAAGGACGGTGGCTCGCCAATCCACTTCCCACACGGCGTGCTCAAGCGGTCGTGAGCCTCCAAATGCCGCGGTGGCGTGGGCGCTGGCCAGCATTGAGACGGGGCCGCCAGGGCTGTGCATGGAGACGGATCCGGGTGATATCGCTTCAAGTGTTTTGCCGATGAGAACAGCTTCGCCAGTGCCGCCACAGTACTTCACGTCTGGCATCACGACGTCCGTGATACCAGCGGCAATTAGCGATTGGAATACTTCGATGCCATAAGCGTCTTCTGCGCCAGCAACGTCCATGCTTGCGGCATTTTTGATAGCAGCCAGATCGCCCCGGTGCGTTCGGTAGCTCACAGGTTCTTCGTACCAGGCAACACCGCGAACAGCCAGTTCGGGCTCGAGCGCGAGGCCTGATTCCAGATCGAATCGACTGTGACAGTCAACGAAGAGGTTAACTTTGTCGCCAACGGCCGCTTTGACGGCGTCGATTCGGTCGAGTCCGAATTTCGCTTCGTCGGGGAGCCCGGAACCGTTGAACGGTGCGTTACATTCATCAAATGGCGCGCATTTGATGTTGCGGAAGCCTTCTTCCGCGGCGCGCTCTGCAACTGAAGCGAAGGCGGCGGGCGAGCGGTCTGAGTCGCCGGAGTCGCTCTTTAGCATCGAGCGGTTGACGTTGCCGTATATCTCAACGGCTTCTGTGGCGTTGCCGCTAAGGAAGCGATAGAGCGGTACGCCTGCGATCTGCGCCTGTGCATCGAGAACGGCGTTTCTAAGCGCTGTGATGGCGGTCGCGAGGACTCGGTCACTTTGCAGGAAGTCCGGGCTGAGGCCGACCATACCCGGAATTCCCGACTCGTCAGTGATCTCTTCATCCTGAAGCTCTTCAACCATTTGGGCGATGGCGCGCGAGACACTTATAGATTTGTCTCCATAGCTGAACTCAGCTAGCCCGGTCGTCCCGTCGGCGTCACTCAGCTCCAGGAAGTACCAGTTGGAGCCGCCGCGCACCGGAAGTTCGGTGAATACGGCCTGCGTGATCCGAAACGGTTCGGTCGATGGCACCTAGAGGCCTTCGGGACGCTGTCGATACTTTGCGAACTTATCGGAGTTCTCGAACTCGTCAATATCAATTCGAATACCGCCGAGCGAGTCTGAAACGTTTGCTGCGAGTACCGCCGCGAGCGAGTTCATGCTCGATCGGAACGAGTTGCGCCGCAGAGATGGGTCGGACTCGGTGATGGAGCGGGCAAAGTATTTGCTTATGTCGAGGGTGCTGTCGCCACCCATCGCGTTCGTCTCGGGGCCTTTGGCCAGCACCGTGCGGAGTTGCTCATGGGTTGGTCGTGACTCTGGTGGGTAGTCGCTACCACCGTAGCTGTAGACCACGAGGTCATCTTCGAATGCGATGTGGGACTCTGGCGTGTGTACGTATTCGTACTTGTCGTTGAAGTAGGAGCGCGCAGGCTTGGTGAAAATCACGTTGGCGATACCGCCGCGCTTGAAGCCGTAGACCACGGTGTAGGCCGTGGGATTGTCGCCCTGTGATTCCTGGAGGTCTGCGGGTCGGTCAACGTATGCGGACTGAACCCATGCCACGTCATCGCTGACCCAGTAGCGGATCTGGTCCGTCTGGTGGATGCCGGCTTCAACCATGCTGGTACCCGACCATGCTCGGTTTGCCGTCCACACACGGTTCTCAGGTCCGCCCTGCTTCTCTGTTGGCGAGTGCTTGGCGCTGTGGCCTTCGACCGATCCCAGTGAAACGGCCATTGCTGAAGCGAGTTGCTTGTCAGCCATGTAATCGTGAATGGCCGTGTACCAGGGGTCGTAACGCTTCTGGAACCCAACGACGCTTGCCACGCCAGCCTTGTCGATGGCGTCCGCCTGGCTTTTAATCTCATCGTAGAAAAGACTCTGCGGCTTCTCCGCAAATATGTGAATGCCTTTTGCG
>CAUZJA010000269.1:0-3558 GCA_963579925.1 Dehalococcoidia bacterium
CGAGCTAATTGAACACGGGGAGATGCTTTTCACTGCGGTATTCAACACTCTTGATGGCGCCGGGAGACCCGAATCCACGGGTACGGGCGAGAGCAGGCTGCGGCGCGTCTTTCCTGAGAATCTCAACCGTCTTTCCGGGCCTGATGCGGATTCATGCGATGGATGTCACAACATGCCCTCCGCGGGCGGTGGTGGTGACAACGTGGCGAATGTCTTCGTGCTGGCCCAGGCACGTGACTTCGTGCAGTTTGACGGCGGAGATGGCGATGGTGAGGCCGGGCTGACGCTGGATTCGGTCGGAAACGAACGCAACACTCTTGGAATGTTTGGGTCCGGCTACATTGAACTCCTGGCACGTGAGATGACTGAGGATCTTCACGCAGTCAGGGAAGAGGCGCTTTCTCGTTCCCGCAATTCTGGCACGTCGATAACGGTCGACCTGGTAACCAAAGGTGTGTCGTTTGGCAGCCTTATTGCTCAGCCCGATGGCAGCTTGGGGACTGAAGCAATTGAAGGCATCGACGATGATTTGATCGTGAAGCCATTCCACCAGAAAGGCGCTGTGATTTCGCTCAGGCAGTTCACCAACAACGCGCTGAATCATCACCACGGGATACAGAGCGAAGAGCGGTTTGGCGCCAATGTTGATCCTGATGGAGATGGGGTTATGTCTGAATTGACCGTTGGTGACCTGACAGCCATCACCGTGTTTCAGGCCGCACTCGCGATGCCGGAGTATGTTGCACCCACGGGCGCAGAAGCACGAAGGGCTGCGCGGCGCGGGGAGGAGCAGTTTGGGTCGATTGGCTGCACTACCTGTCACTTTGCCGAACTTCCGCTGCGCAATACGGTGTTCACGGAGCCAAACCCGTTCAATCCCCAGGCCAATCTACGCCTCAGTGACGTGAATGCTCCTCTGGAATTCGATCTCCAGCCTCTAGCCGGATATCTCCATCAGAATGAGGCAGGCGAATATCTGGTGCCGGTGTTCACCGACCTGAAACGGCACAGTATGGGGACAGCGCTGAACAATGAGGTTCTTGAGCAGGATGGCATCCCCACTGACGAGTGGCTAACACGTAAGCTCTGGGGCGTTGCGTCAGAACCTCCATTCCTGCACAACGGTCGGGCATCGTTGATTTCCGAAGCGATTCTGCTCCACGGCGGAGAGGCGCAGGCGTCCCGAGATGTGTTCGATGATCTGCCGGACGCGGAGAAGGCCGATATTGTGGAGTTCATCAAGGCTCTGCAGATAAAGGTGGCCGAGTAGAGCGTTTCTTGGGCGATCACGCGGTGCGTTTCCTGCCTCTTTTGGCACTCAATCGTGGACGTGCCTGGATTCCGGCCTCCGCCGGAAAGACGGATGGGGTGGACGCGCTAATTGGGCATGGGCTATCGCTGCCGCGTGAACAGCGGGTCTTAGACCAGCCGCTACCGAGGCCGACACCGTCATCCCGGAATCGGAGGCTCCGCGGAGATATCCGGGATCCAGGCACGCACAGCTCCAGCTCCTTGCAACCTATCCACGGCAAGGCAGTCGCAACTGATGACACGTGGCTGTTGGCGGCACTGAGATCCCGGATGACGAAGCGGCTCCGGGATGATATGTCGCGAGCGGCACCAGCGTTGGGCGCATCAGGGATCTAGATAAGGGCCCAGGCGACGATTTTACTGTACTCAAGTCTGTGTATGCTTCTGCCAGTCTCAATTCCGTAAACAACGTTCATGTGAAGTCCACATAGCGGCGGGATCGAAACCTGTCTGGTTTCGACTGTCCGTTATATTCAAATCAGAGGAGTACCGCATGAAGATTGCGATTGGTGGCGATCACGCCGGGTTCCCGATGAAGGGGCCTATTTTCGACTTTCTGGCTTCGCAGGGTCATGAAGTTACAGACTTCGGCACGCTGACAGGCGAGCCGGTGGACTTTCCGGACATCTCTCGCACGGTGTGCGATGAGGTCCGGCAGGGTCAGGCTGAGCGCGGGATCCTCATCTGCGGCACGGGAGTTGGCGCAGCGATTGCAGGCAACAAGATCCCCGGCATCCGCGCCGCGGTCGCTCACGATATCTACTCCGCCCACCAGTGCGTTGAGCACGATGACGTGAATCTGCTGGCCATCGGCGCCCAGATCATCGGCGTAAACGTAGCGCAGGAGATCGTGACGGCGTTCCTGGCGGCTGAGTTCAGCACGGATCCGGACTTCAGGCGGCGCGTGGCAAAACTCCACGACATGGAGATTGCGGGCGCGAAAGAGCTGTTGGGGGAGGTTTAGAGCAGGGCGCACTCTTTGAAGGCTTCTCGCAGCTCTGCTTCTTGTTCTGGGGTTAGCGGGAGGGATGGTTTGCGGGGGACTGTGGTGTCGTAGCCAAGCATGTTGAGGCCGGATTTGAGGGCTGCGGTGCCGAGTGTCATGCCGAGGAAGTCGGCGTGGAGCATCGATTGCTGGAGTTTGTTCGCTTCTGCGTAGTTGCCGGCTTTGCCAAGGTCGATGATCTTTTTGACAAGGCCGGGCGCCCAGTTGGCGAAGAACATGCAGGCGCCTACTGCGCCGATCATCTGGCCGGGGAGGACGATGCTGCCGTTGCAGGTCCAGAGTTGGGTACTTTCGTGGATAGACGGCGGGATTCCGCACTCCCAGCGGTAGTTGAGGGAGAGAATGTACGAGAAGACGTTGTCCAGCGCGGTAATTTCGGCGAGTTCTAGCGGGTTGGTGTCGGGGGTCAGGCTGGCGCGAGGTTGATGGATGACGACGATGGGGATGGGGCTGCCTTCACACACTTCTTCGAAATACTGGACGTTGCCGCTTGACGCTCGCCCACCCGGTCTTGCGCCGGGGATGCGGACGCGGATCATATCTGCCCCGGCGTCGGCGTAGAGGTTCGCGAGCCTGATCACCTCAGTGGAGGCTGGTGAGTCGATGCCTGCAATGACGAATCGCTGTCCCTTGTGAGCTTGCACCACGGTTTTGACGGTTTCCAGCTTGTCTGGCTCACCGAACTGCAACTCCTCGCCGCCGTGGGTGACGATGACGAATCCCGATAGCTCCGTGTCCAGCCACTTCTCAACGTTTGCAGCGAGCTTGTCGTGGTCGATGGTGTCGTCTGCGCGCATGGGATTCGGGGTTGGGGCGACGACTATGGTGTCTTCTGTTGGGATTGGCATGTGGGTGTCCTATGAGGAACGCGTGGAGCGAACTTGGCGGGTGTGAGCATACACGTGTGCCAGTCTCGAGGGTTAGAAAGATCATGCCTCCAACTTTTGAACGAGTTGTCAGCAGTTTGCTCCAAGAATATACTTCGCTTACTACTAGCGATTTTAGGTAATAACAATACAAATTATCCTGAAAGATTCGTATCAATCTATGATTGGGAGTTCACGCGTCATTTTGAAAGCATGGGGAAACCGTACGGTTAGATTCGAGTTGAGAACATGAGGGAAGCGCTCACCGGCTTCAGGATTCTGCTATCGGCAGCGGTTATCGCTGTGCTCGCCCTTTCTGTGAGCTATTTGGTGGGCGGAACGAACCGATATGTCCGCTCGGCAGGGAGTCCTCCC
>CAUZJA010000270.1:0-3532 GCA_963579925.1 Dehalococcoidia bacterium
CCCGGCTTCCATTGCGAATTCAAACGGCAGTTCTTTAAATACTTCCCGGCTCCAGCCGGTGATGATCATGTGGTGCGCATCTTCTTCAGACATTCCACGTTGCAGGCAGTAGAAGAGTTGGTCGTCACTGACCTTTGACGTTGAAGCTTCATGCTCCATATGCGCCGTTGGATTGCCAACTTCGATATACGGAATGGTGTGAGCGCCGCACTGATCGCCGATCAGCAGCGAGTCACACTGAGTGTAGTTGGAGGCCCCTTCAGCGGACGGCATGATCTTGACCTGGCCGCGGTAAGTGTTCTGTCCGTGTCCTGCCGAAATACCTTTGGCCACGATAGTGCTCTTGGTGTTCTTGCCAATGTGCGTCATCTTGGTGCCGGTGTCGGCCTGCTGATAGTTATTGGTCAGCGCTACAGAGTAGAACTCACCAACTGAGTTATCGCCCTGGAGCAGCACGCTGGGGTATTTCCAGGTGATGGCCGAGCCGGTTTCTACCTGCGTCCATGAAATCTTAGAGTTGACGCCTCGTGCGGCGGCTCGCTTGGTAACAAAGTTGTAAACGCCGCCAACGCCATTTTTATCGCCGGGGTACCAGTTCTGGAGCGTTGAGTACTTGATTTCAGCATCGTCCAGGCAAACCAGCTCAACGACAGCGGCGTGTAGCTGGCTGGTCTTCCGGATGGGAGCGGTGCAACCTTCGAGGTAGCTGACGTACGCACCCTTATCGGCAATGATGAGCGTCCGCTCAAACTGGCCGGTGCCTTCCGTGTTGATTCGGAAATACGTCATCAACTCAATCGGGCAGTGGACGCCGGGTGGGATATAGGCGAAGGAACCGTCACTGAATACGGCGGAGTTAAGTGCTGCGTAAAAATTATCGGAATACGGGACTACCGAACCAAGATATTTCTTGACCAGGTCCGGGTGCTTCTGCACTGCGTCGGTGAACGAGCAGAAAATAACGCCCAACTCTTCCAGCTTGTCTTGGAAGGTTGTGGCAACCGAGACGCTATCAAAAACCGCATCCACCGCAACACCAGCGAGCTTCTCTCGCTCATGCAATGGAATGCCAAGCTTCTCAAACGCTTCAAGCATCTCAGGATCTACATCGTCCAGACTCTTTGGCGCTTCAGCCTGCACCGGAGCGGCGTAGTAGTACATATCCTGAAAATCGATCTGCGGGTACTTGATGTTGGCCCACTCAGGCTCGCCCTCTGCCTCTGCCATCTTAAACCAGTGGGCTAAAGACTTGAGGCGCCACTCAAGAAGCCACTCAGGCTCATTCTTTTTGGCGGAGATCAGGCGAACGATATCTTCGCTGATGCCCTTAGGAGCGATGTCCGTCTCAACGTCTGTAGTGAATCCCCACTTGTAAGTGGAATCACTGAGTTCAGTCTTCCTGGAAATCGTTGGACCGGATGTCATGGGCTTCTGTGGTGCCTCAATGTTTGATCGATATTGCCATAGATGTAAGTGGGCTATTCCGCATAACAGCCCCATGAATTCCATCGATAAATCGATGCCACAACAGGGCGTTCTGCAGGCTGGCAATTCTTCAATTTTGAGTTCAAAACAGCCTCAAAACTGTAATCCTTACCAATTAGGTCTGGAATAACTTTATATTCCACCCATTAGGGTGTCAACGAATTTCGTCATAGCCCCGGCCGGACGGGCTGATAGCTTGGCATTATGGACAGAATTATGCGCCTCCCACCACTCTCTCCAACATTGCTAGAGCAACGTGATGAGTTGATCGCAAAACTATCAAGCCGGGGCACATCAGCGGCGACGATTCGCGCCATGACGTAGGTGCGCCGAGACCTGCTGGTCGGAGACGAGGCGCTTGCTTACTCCTACGATGACACGTCACTACGATTGAGCGCTGGCCAGACCATCTCTCAGCCAACAATCGTCGCAGTGATGACAGATGCACTTGAACTGGACTCAAACTCCCGCGTACTGGATGTGGGTACCGGCTCCGGCTATCAAGCGGCAATCGCCGCGTGCATTGCAGCTTCAGTGGTCACGGTTGAGCGGATTGATACTCTCAGGAATACGGCCCAACGGCGTCTGGATGCGATGGGATTCTCCAATACCATTTTTGGGCGGTCAGGCGAAATTCTGGGCGGTCCAGAACACGCTCCGTTCGATGCCATCATCGTCGCCGCCGCGCCAGCACTGCCGGACTCGCTCGTCGCCCAACTCGCTCCGGGTGGGCAGTTGGTGATTTCCATTGGCGACCGCACGTCACAGATACTCACCAAAGTGAAGCACACCAAGACGGGCAATGAACTCACATATCTTGGGGCATGCCAGTTCGTACCATTGATTGGAAATGAGGCTTGGGATGCCTAATCGTAACCTTGGGACGGCATCCTGCTTGTTATATATTGAGATCGTATCGCGACACATCGCTCGTTGCAGCCTGAATACCCGAAATAGTGCCCTGAATCTTTGAGTCAGGGTCGTGAGAGGACCTGGTCCAACCTTTGGAATACGAGTCGGTAATTGGACTAGAGGTCCACGTTCAACTTCGCACCCGCAGCAAGATGTTCTGCGGTTGTGCCGCCGATTATCAGATTGCTGACACCAATACCCGGGTGTGCCCCGTGTGTATGGCGATGCCCGGTGTCTTGCCCGTCGTGAACAAGCGTGCTGTTGAGTACACCATTGCAGCGGGCCTTGCGCTGAACTGCTCAATTTCCGAGCTAACCAATTTCGACCGCAAGAACTACGGATATCCCGATCTTATGAAGGGATATCAGATATCCCAGATGGACCTTCCTATCGCTCTGGGCGGCTACATGGACCTACTAGACACGGAAAGGGTCCCCGGTGGACACCGGGTTGGCATCACTCGCATTCATCTTGAAGAAGACGTCGCCCGACTCACTCACGTCGGGACGGGAGCTGGCGGCTACTCGCTGATGGATATCAACCGCGCGGGCGTCCCTCTCATGGAGTGCGTCAGCGAGCCGGATATTCGCACGTCGGCACAGGCTGAGGCGTACATCCTGGAGTTGCAGTCGACCATGCGATATCTGGGGATCTCAACTGCCAACATGGAGGAAGGCAGCTTCAGATGTGATGCCAACGTCTCCATACGGCCGAAAGGCGCCACAGAGTTGGGACGACGTGTAGAAGTCAAAAACATGAATCGCGTGCGTGCGGTCGTGAGAGCTATTGATCACGAGATTGAGCGCCAGATAGAGATGGCTGAAAAGGGTGAATTTCTCCCGCAGGAGACTCGCGGCTGGGACGACGAAAAGGGCATCACCAACAGCCAACGCTCCAAGGAAGATGCCAACGACTACCGATATTTCCCTGAGCCTGACTTGCCACCGATCTATCTGGAACGCGCTTGGATCGAAGAGATCAAAGCTGGTCTTCCGGAGCTAGCGAACTCTCGCCGTTCACGATTCACTGACGAGTACAGGCTGTCTCCGTACGATGTTGATCTGCTGACGGCCATGCGGGCGACTGCTGATTACTTTGAAGACGTTGTGAAAACGCGTGACTACTCTGGCGAGAA
>CAUZJA010000271.1:0-3445 GCA_963579925.1 Dehalococcoidia bacterium
GACCTTGATTCCTTTGACCGGGTTGATCCATTCCAGATCAACGCTGCACGTCTCACCCACGTAATTGAAGAACGTCTTCAAGGTCTGATGGTGGAGCTTCAACGCACCATTGCTGAGTGGTTTAGGTGCATCCACTCGTCTGCCCTGCCGAATGCTGCTCAAAAAGCTCCCGATCTGATCACGTCTGATGCTTCGAACATCATCGATGCCATTTGATTCACACCAGAGAGCGAAAGGGGCGAGCTTTTCTCGATAGAAAACGAGAGTGCCGGGAGACATGTGGGATTGTCGCTCCGCCATAAATCGCCCATAGACGGTTCCCGGTGCCACATCGCTGCCGATCTGTATTGGTACGGCCAGCCATTTACGCATCGCTGATCGTAATCGCTTGCTGGGAGGCCGTTTCCGGCCAAGTACAAGGGATAGCAGTGTTTGCGATACGCCAAGCTCTGTGGCTAAAGCTCTGCCAGATAGCCCGATGCGTGTTTGTCGTTGCTCTAATCGTTCGAGCATGTAATCACTCCGTGTTGGTTAGTGATTACAAATCGCCCCAAAAGTTGGTGCCGAAGGTGAGAATCGAACTCACACGAGCGTAATGCTCACCGGTGTTTGAGACCGGCGCGTCTACCGTTCCGCCACTTCGGCCCTTCGTCAGGCTCGGGACTTCGCTCACATGAGGGCTTCAGGTCCTGGCCGTTCGCGATGCTCAGGTGTGAGCACGGGCGTTTCCTAATGATACCCGCATGTTGTGCACTGCCTCGACCCCACAGACGCTAGAATTCACCCAATGCTGAACCTTGAACTCACACGACCACTCTCCGTCATCGATGTGCAATCGACCGGTGTCGACCCGGCTACGGCACGGATTGTGTCGCTTGGCGTGCTGAAAATCGATCTGGACGGCACTGAGCATTTGCGGTCGGTGCGATTCAATCCCGGTATGCCGATACCCGCTGGTGCAACGGCGGTTCACGGCATCACCGACGAAGATGTCGCTGAGTACCCGGCCTTTCGGTCGTTCGCCACGGCTCTTGCGAGCCATATTGAAGATTGCGATCTGGTTGGCTTTGGTATTGAGCGTTTCGGCGCACCGTTGCTACAAGCGGAGTTCAAGCGTGCTGGCACTGAGTTCACTCTTCGGGGTCGCCGGATAATCGATACGATGTCGATCTTCCACAAGAAGGAGCCACGCGATTTCCAGGCAGCTTATGAGCTGTTCGCTGGCGGCGAAGCTCCACCCCGATCCGATTCTGAGGCGTTCTTGAAGGCATCTTTAGAGGTGCTCAACGGTCAACTTGAGGTGTACGAGGAGCTTGGCAACACGGTTGATGCGCTGAACGAGTTCCTGCATCCGCTGCCGGAGAACGCGGTGGACGAGCGTGGAATGCTGATCAGGTCTGACGGCTGCGATCTGGTGTTGAACTTCGGTAAGCACCAGGGCCGAACAGCCAAAGAGGTTGCGGCGGACGCGCCCGACTACCTTGAGTGGATCATCAGCCAGCCAGACATTCCCGTGGACATGAAGGCGGCGCTCACCGCGGAGCTAGCCACTGCCGATTAGGCTTGATCGACTGGCCGTTGGCAGATTTGCTCTAACGGCGTTGACGATTTCTTCCGGTTTGCACGGCTTGCCAAGAACATCCGTGGCGCCCAGAACTATCGATTTCGAGACATCTGCAAGCCCGGTCTTCGCAGACAACACTACAACCGGTATTTCGCTGGTTTCTGGATCTCGGCGCAGTCGAGCCAGGACCTCCCACCCGTCAAGCCCCGGCATCATCACGTCAAGGATTATTAGATCGGGAATCGACATCGTGGCCTGCATGTAGGCGAAATCACCGTCGATGGCCTCCGTGACCTCGTGCCCTGCTTTTCGCAGCAGTGTGCCCACAAGATCACGGGTGGTTTGATCGTCATCAGCAACAAGAATCATGGCCACAGTTGCAACTTTCGGAGTCGGGGGAGCTGTGTCGCGGGTTATCCCGGAGGGGTGAATCAATTATCATCGCCCAGAGCCACAGGTAGGGCGCCTCAGGTAACGTGTTGGGTAAACAAACGGGGTCGGCATCACTCGCTCCACGATTGGATCGCGGCTTTGCCGCTCAGATGCTGCTCGCCCAATTAGTTCAGGAGAGTCGAAGTTGCCGAAGTTTGTGATGCTGCCACCGTTGGACGAACTACGCACCGAGTGGGCGAGACGCCTCTCCGATACGATGCCCGAGTACGATGTGGTGGTTGCCGAGACTGATGATGATGTGCTGCGTGAGATCGTCGATGCTGATGCAGCGTTCGGCTGGGTGCCTCCTGAGGCACTGAAGCTGGCAACGAAGCTCAAGTGGCTGCAGAATCCGGATGCCGGGCCATTCCACGGCTACTACTACCCTGAGCTGATCGACCACCCGGTCACCATCTCAAACCCGCGCGGCATCTACTTCGACCACATTTCGCATCATGTGATGATGTTCATACTGGGCCTCTCACGCGGCCTCCCTTACTTCCACCGAGCTCAGATCGACGCCCGTTGGGACAACGAAGCCCGCAAGAGCAACTACGTGAACCTGCCAGAGTCGACGGTCCTGATTCTCGGAGTTGGAGGTATTGGCGCTGAAGTTGCCCGTCTGTGTAATGAGTTCGGAATGCGCGTGATCGGTATCGAACCCAGGGTTGAACGTGAACTCCCAAACATAGAACTGCACGAGCCAGATGAGCTTGATCAATACCTTACGGAAGCCGACTTCGTAGTCTCTACCGTGCCCCACACGCCTGAAACAGAAGGCATCTGGAATGCCGAGCGATTCAAGATCATGAAGAACACTTCATATCTCATCAACATCGGCCGAGGTCGCACAATGAAGATAGACGATCTGGCAGATGCCATCGAATCAGGCGTAATCGCAGGCTGTGGCCTGGATGTCTTCGAAGAGGAGCCTCTCCCCGCCGACCACAAGCTGTGGAAGCTGGAAAACGTCCTGCTAACGCCTCACGTAGCAGTTCGAGACGCCGAGAACCTCCCAGAACGTCGCTACCAGATCATCACGGAAAACGCCCGCCGCTTCCTCGCAGGCGAAGAGCTAATCAACATAGTAGACAAGGACAAGTGGTACTAATGCCTGCCGCATGGGCACTGGCCGCGGGGCGGCGGAAGAGGGACAGCCGCTCACCCAGGCGCCCTTCCGAATAGCTCTGTCAGATTTCAGATGACGGTTGGCAGCTGAAATCCCGGATTACCGGTCATGTTGCTCGAAGCTAGGCTGCTAACTCGTTGATAGGGGCGTTCCACCTGGCAATGAATTGGGCGCGGCCGACCACCGCCGCGCCTGTGACCTGCCCCCTAAAAACCGATCCAGCTCTAGAGTTAGGGTTTTGGAATCTGACCTTGACCCCGTATCCGCGCCACCTGAAGGGTTATTTTCCGGGCTTCATCCAGCTGCTGTGGCTCCTGCTT
>CAUZJA010000272.1:0-3395 GCA_963579925.1 Dehalococcoidia bacterium
AAGGTGGCGCTGTTCTGGCACCGGGTGTTTGCTACCGCGGCAAACAAGCTCATCCAGGCTAAGCCAATCCTCAGTCAGTTGGACATGCTCCGCGAGCACGGCATGGGCAGCTTCAGGGAGCTGTTGATCCAGCTCTCCAAAGACCCGGCGATGATCCTGTGGCTGGACAACCAGGATAACCACAACGGCGCGATAAACGAGAACTACGGCCGAGAGATTCTCGAACTGTTCTCTATGGGCGCCGGGAACTACTCCGAAGAGGACATCAAGGAGTGCTCACGGGCGTTCACCGGCTGGTCGATCGCCAATATGGACTACATGGCGATAAAGATGCGGAACAATACGGCGCGGCCATACGGCTACATTGATTGGCAATTCGAGTACAAGCCAGAAGACCACGATAACGGTGAGAAGACGTTCCTGGGCGAAACCGGAAACTTCAGCGGCGAAGACGTGATCGACATCATCTGCAAGCAGCCCGCAACTGCACGTTTTATTTCACGATTGCTCTACCACTCGTTTGTGGCAGACGAGCCGCCAGTTCCTCAGTGGCCACTTCAGGAGGCCGGGAATCCTGAGGCTATCGAGATCCTGATGAATAGCTACTTTGAGTCGAATTACAATATCGGCGCGATGCTGGAGACGCTGTTCACGTCTGACTTCTTTAAAGACGAGTCGGCTCACTTCGCACGTGTAAAGAGCCCTGTTGAACTGGTCGTCGGTACGCTGCGGCAGGCTGGCGGATTCGATGGGCCAACTTACGACGTGTACGCATCGGCAGCGGCGTGTGGCTACATGGGCCAGGCGCTGCTCAACCCGCCAAGCGTTGAAGGCTGGCAGGGTGGCGATGAGTGGATTAACACGGGAACCGTTGTGGAGCGCGTGAACTACGCGAGCGACATGATGGGTGACGTAACGAACACTGGCGTGCAGGCGATCATCGCCCGATTGCGGCGAGATAACGAGGGCGTTTCACCCGCTGCAGAAACACTGGTGGATCAGTGTCTGGACCTTGTCGGCCCGCTGCCATTGCCAGCCGATACGCGGCAGGGCATCGTCGATTTCACGACTGAGCAGGGTGCGGTCGATCTTGCCACTCCAGAAGGCGAAGCGAGTGTGGCTGCGTTGCTCCAGGTGATCGTCTCAACCCGCGAATACCAACTCGTTTAGCTCTGTGATTCAGGACAGATCATGACAACGGACACACCAGTAACTTCATCAGGCCAGTTCCAGCCTTCAGATACGATCGGGTTTTGCGCTGACGTTGGCGGGCGTGGATTTCATCTGCCCAACGCAATGGCCATTCGGGATGACGGGCACCTCTATGTAATCAGCCGCAGCAGTCAGATACACCCCAAGGGCACTCGCATCGGCATCTGCGACGTGGATCACGAGTTCTACGGTGAGTTTTCAACCCGTGGATCGGGCGCAGGCGAGATAATCGCTCCGACCGGTATCGCGCTCGATAGCAAGAATCAGGTGTACGTCACCGACGAGCAGACGAACCGTGTGACGGTGTTCGACACCGATGGCAAGTACTTGAGTCACTGGGGCGAGCGAGGCAGCGAGCCAGGCCAAGTCAGCGGTCCTGCCGGGCTCATATTTGACGGTGATGATAACTTGTACGTTTCCGATCAGTGGAACCACCGCATTCAGAAGTTCTCGCCAGACGGCAACTTCATCTCATCGTTTGGCGAAGCAGGTACCGGTGCGGGGCAGTTTGACGCTCCGTGGGGCATCACGATTGACGATACCGGCCACCTCTTTGTAGCCGACTGGCACAATGACCGCGTCTCCAAGTTCACGCTGGACGGCGAACCGGTAATGTCGTTCGGCGAGCCGGGTCGAGAGGACCACCAGCTCTACCGCCCCGCGGACGTCGCGGTGGGATCAGACGGCACCATATATGTCGCCGACTGGGGCAACCAGCGAGCGAAGATTTTCGACGCCGATGGCAACTTCCAGCAAAGTCTGCGGGGCGACGCGGTGGTGACCAAGTGGGGCGTGGACTATCTGAACGCCAATGAGGACGAGCTAAACGCACGGACTACATTCGATCCGTTCGTGAAGGTTGATGCCACGGACCCGTGGGAAGAGTCGGCGCGGGTTGAAGGATATTTTTGGAACCCGACCGGAATTGAAGTAGACAAATCAGGACGACTATTCGTCGTTGAGGCCGGACGCCACCGCTTCCAGGTCTACGATCGAGCGTAGAGGAAAGAGGAATGCCACATGGCAGCAGATAAAGAGCGAGTACTGGTCATAATCCAGCTCTCAGGCGGCAACGACTACCTGAACTGCATCGTTCCGTACGCAGACCCCCGGTATCGTGACGCGCGTCCGAATATTCGCATCGAGCAGGACAACGTCATTCCGCTGGATGACAAATTCGGGATGAACCCCGGCATGGGCGTCTTCAAGGACATCTACGACGAGGGCCACGTGGCGATCATCCACGGCGTTGGCTACCCCACGCCGGTGCGCTCGCACTTCCGCTCGATGGACATCTGGCACACAGCACAACCAGACGAGTTGGGCAACGAAGGCTGGCTGGGACAAGCGATACGAGCGCTCGACCCTGCTGGCGACAACCCCGTCACCGCCGTCAACTTTGGCCACGGACTGCCTCGGGCGCTCGCTTCGCCCGGCGTGCCGGTCGCGTCAGTTGGGAATCTCGACGACTACGGGCTGCTCACCGGCGTTGCTGGCGAGCAGCAGCGGGCGAAGGCGCTGGACACCTTCAGCCGCATCTACACGCCGACCATCGGCAGCAGCTGGGTGATGGACTATCTCGGCAAGACAGGCCTCGATGCACTGCGTGGTGCAGAAATCTTGAAAGAAGCTCCGGCCAAGTACTCATCGAACGTTGAGTATCCGTCGAGTGCGATCGCCGATTCGTTGAAGGGCGTTGCGCAGATTCACCTTGCAGAGCTTGGAACGCGCGTCTTTTACACCGTCCATGGTGGGTTTGACACACACACCAACGAGGTTGCACTGCAGGAAGTGCTCTGGAAGGAACTCTCAGAGGCGCTGAGAGCCTTCAAAGATGACCTGGACGAGCACGAGGCAGGCAAAGAGATCGCCATCCTCATGTTCTCGGAATTCGGCCGGCGTGTGAAGGACAACGGCACTGGCACAGACCACGGGTCAGGTGGCGTCGCGTTCATCCTCGGCGATGAAGTTCAGGGCGGCCACTACAGCGAGTACCCGTCGCTCGACCCAAGCGATCTGATCGAAGGCGACCTGGCCTACAACTTCGACTTCCGCGGCCTCTACACAGACATGCTGGAAGACTGGCTGGGCATCGATGCCGCACCAATAGTGGGCGGCACCTTCGAGAAGATCCAGCCGTTCGCTGTTTCCGCTTAGGGACTCAGATAATCCCATCGATGTAG
>CAUZJA010000273.1:0-3387 GCA_963579925.1 Dehalococcoidia bacterium
CATGCGGTCTGGCCCCGGTAAGGGCAGGACCGTCTTCGGCAAGAACTAAGGCGTTCCCTCGGCCTGTCGCAAGCGGTCACCAGTATGTAGCTACTGAGTTCTCAAGCTGGGGATGATGTCATCCCAAATATTTCTACACCGGGATCTGTGGCTGCATCTGGGTTATGAGCTTCCATACCAGTAATAATCTCCAGCCCTGATGTGACGTTCCCAAACACGGTGTGCCTGTCGTCCAAATGCGGCTGCGGAGCCTTCGTGATGAAGAATTGACTTCCGCCCGTGTTGGGAAGGTTCCGTCAGAACTCAGCGTCGGGGCAGAATAGGATCATTTCTCATTTGCTGAGGAGATCTTTTTATGCCCTGCCCACACTGCCTGTCCACGTCCGTATCCAAGAGAAAACTTCGAACCTTGCTTGGCTATCGAACTTTCTGTTGCCGAGACTGCATTAGGCGTTTCAATGAACGTTCAGGTACACCGTTCAATGATCTCCAATTTCCGATCGACATCGTCTTACTCGCTGTTCTCTGGCGTCTGAGATACAAGCTTGGATTTCGAGATGTAGCAGAGCTACTCCTTGAACGAGGATTCGAGGTCAGTTATGAGACGATCAGAGTCTGGAGTTCCGGTTTGCACCGTTGGTCAGCGAGAATCTTCGTGCTAAACGGTGTGGTCGAGCAGGTCGCTCCTGGTATCTGGACGAGACTTACATCAAGGTCAGTGGTCGTTGGCGATATCTCTACCGAGCCATAGATCGAGATGGAAACCTCCTTGATTCGATGCTCAGTGAGCACAGGGACAAGCATGCAGCTCGACGTTTCTTGCGACGCCTCCTTCAGAACACAGAGCAGAAGCCTCTGCGCATGACAACCGACAAACACCCGACCTATGCGAAAACAATTCGCTGGATCGTCGGTCGTAAGGTCTTACATCGACACAATCAGTATTTGAACAATCGTATAGAACAGAATCATCGACCTATCAAGCAAGGCTATTACCCGATGCTCGGCTTCGCCAAGTTCGAGTCAGCCAGTCGGTTCTGCACGGCATTTGATGAGTTGCGAAATTATTTGAGGGTCCGTGTCATAGACGGTGAGTATGTCCCAGCGGACGTTCGAAGAAAGATCTTCACAGACAAGTGGACGACTCTAATCGCCGAATTGTCTTCCTAAATCCGGCTATTAATCCTGTATTAGAGTCGACCTGATCGCCGAGTGAGCGCTGAGTTCTGACAGAACCGCCAGTTATTGATCGAACTGCGCTACCGCCATCTTGGATCATCCAAGTAACATGTCTCGGTAGGCGATATCGTCCCTACAGGATCGAGTCCGTTGCGGTCGAGGACGAACCGGGCAACGAAGTACGTTCCACCACTTAACCAAGCCGCCGCTGGAAGCCGACTTTATTTGATAGAGGATGTGCAGCGGTGGCGATACTGCACTCTGCATTGTTCATGATTGATATGCCAGACGGAAGATGACTCAATTGAAAGTATGATCAGTACACCGAGCTTGATCGTGGCATCTGCACCAATACGCCAGAGAACATGGCCGGTGCTCGCTCTCGTACTCCTGTCGCCCGCGGCAGCGGCGATTATTCGAAAGTTATGGCCCGACCAGCCAGTATTTATAGAATCTCTACCAATTTTTGTGATCCTGTTTGCCTTCCTCTGGGCACTCCCGCGTGCGCGCGATTTCCCGTCCTATATCGCCCTCCCAATAGCTATCTGGTTTGGTATCCAGGGCATCTACACAATCCCGGCGTTGATGGAGCACCCAGTTCTGGGTGTCGCATCATTTACTGTCAGGACGGTGCCCCTCTTGATGCCGATAATCGCGTTTGCCGCCATCCAGTCAATGCGGGACTATCAGTCCGTCGCGTTGACCGTTGGGATTATTACGCTTCTTGCGCTTCCAGCAGGATTAGTTGCTGCATTTTGGGGTGACGATGGATTGCCTTTCTGGCTGAGATCTATCGACTCCTTCTCCTTTGCTGGAAGTGAAAGAAGAGCCGGACTCCCGGCACTATCTTTCATATTCAGCACCCCGGCGGTTCTGTCAACAACCGTGGGGGCTAACGCGTTCCTTGCCATTGCGGCGATCAGATCACCAGATCTCCCGGCAACATGGCGGCGCCTCTTTTGGATCATCGCTATTGGTGCTTTACTTCTCCTCTTTCTCAGCACAAGACGAGGAATGCTCCTGGTTGGTGCGATTGGATTCCTCAGTCTCTTATGGGGAAGCCAAGGAAAGAGCAGGTTCAGCGGCAAGACGATCGTCTACATTTTCCTCGCGGCGATAGTCTTCTTCCTCATCAACTCACTTGGGGCAATTGACGAGACCTTCCACTCCAGTCGACTTGACTTCGTAACCAGCATAAATCTGTGGTCGCGTTTTAACGATATATTCCTTGAGT
This sequence comes from Dehalococcoidia bacterium, assembly GCA_963579925.1. GTDB lineage: Bacteria > Chloroflexota > Dehalococcoidia > Lucifugimonadales > Lucifugimonadaceae > UBA1151. Next base: position 2,414 of record CAUZJA010000273.1, read on the forward strand.
TCTGGCTTTTCTGGTTCTGGGAATCACCGTTTGGAAATTACCTGGGATTTGCTGGTCCCGAGGCCAACGCACTGGGCATAAGAACTCATGAAGCGATTACAGGCAATGTTGAGGTAGGGGCAGCGCAGCTTCTTGCAGAGATGGGGTTACTTGGCACTTTCGGCCTCCCGCTAATCGTCGCGGCCATGGGACGATCTCTGTATTCCCGTGCCAGGGGTACCAATGTGCAAGATACGGTGCTAACTCTGGTGGTCTTCATGGCTGCCCTATTTGCGCTCTACTATTTGAAAGAGATTTCCATTCTTGCCGGTTTGTGGGTGGGCACGCTCACGTTTTGGGCCACGCCGGGCGTATGCGCAGCATTGATCCTGCAGGAGCGCCAGAAACCGGTTGCGACAAACGAATCAAGAGGACCTCTACTCTGAGTACCCCCGAAACCTTGCCCACCTCTACTGGCTACGTTTTGTGGCTTGGGGCTGTATTTGACGAACCGTCGTTGCTGACTCAGCCGTCTATCAGCCCTGCAGCTAATCGATGGCAATCTGGGTTGATTCACGGGTTGAATCATCACGGGGTCCCGGCTCGATCGATTGGACACTTGCCGGAGCCAATGTGGCCCAAAGGTCGGCTGAAGATCACTTCTCGTACGGCTCAACTGGCAGATGGCCTTGAAGGTGAACTAATCGGCTACCCCAATCTTCCCCGGGTTAGGATGAAGTTTCTTGAGGCGCGTTACAAGCGCCGACTTGATTCCGTCATCAAGCGCAAAGGGATGCCCCTGGCAGTAATCAGCTATAACGCATATACCTACAATTCTGCTGCCGCAGAGTTGGCCCAAAGCAAGTATGACCTCCCTTGGATTTGCGTTGTAGCGGATGTCCCGGACACAGAACCAGCGCTTGCTAGATATGACCACGCCCTCAGCAAAGCATCAGGAAGGGTCTACCTTTCCTGGGCAAGAATGCACCACTCAA
>CAUZJA010000274.1:0-3334 GCA_963579925.1 Dehalococcoidia bacterium
CAGGAAGCATCAGGGATGGATAAAGGCCGCATCGCTCGATGCGGCCTTAGTTTTTAAACCGTCTCTAGGGGCGCAATCCCAAGCTCAACAGAGATGCTATCGAACCACTCGATCACCTCTTTGTGCAACGGAATGCCCTCCGCTCGGCGCACCAACTCTTCCTCGTGCTCCGGTAGCCCGGCGTAGTAGACGCGATCATGGCCCGGCGCCGGTGGAGTGTCCGCGAGATATCGCAGGAAGGCGTCCAGATCTTTCTTGAACTTATCGACATCCGTGAACGCATCAACGCTGTACGCCGCCACGAAACCGGTCATCTTGCCCTGACCGTAGTCGCCAAACTGGCCCGACGCCAGGATGCCTGAAAGCACCTGCGCCACCACGCCCAGCCCGTAGCCCTTGTGCGAACCCATCTCACGAGTCCCGCCCACTGGCAGCATCCACGTGTGCTCCGGCATCTCCTGCTCATCCATGATGGGCGTTCCGTCTTCCGCGGCCATCATCCCCGGAAGCAGCGTGACGCCGTTTCGACGGGCAAGGCCCATCTTGTTTGCCGCAACCGCGGCCGATGAAATATCCAGCACAAATGGCGGCTCTTCGCCCGTCGGCATTGCCCACGCGTGCGGATTCGCCCCGTAGCGAGGCTCCGCACCAAACGTCGGCATCGTGTTCTTACCGCCACCCGTGATCGCGTAGCCAATCATATCGTGAGGCAGCGCCCGCATTGCGTGGTAGGCCATCATGCCAAAGTGTCGACCATTCCCAATCGTCACCGCGCCCATGCCCACGTTCTTGGCCTTCTCGATGGCCATATCCATGCACTTCGCACCCCAGCCCCTCGTCTGCATCAACGTTGGCTGTCGAAGGCGTCTCACGAAGGATCTTCAGCTCGGGAGTGGGGTTCACAAGCTTGTCGTTGAACATGTCCACATACCGCCGCAGCATGTTCGAAACCCCATGCGTATCCACGCCACGAACATCAGCCGACACCAGCACTTCGGACGCCAGCTCAGCATCACCAACGCTCATACCCATCTTCAGGAAAACGTCCGTGACCGTACGGTTCAGGGCATCCGGTATGACCCGAACTTCATCCTCTGGCGCAACGTGAAAATGCTCTAGCAACTTATATCTCCCGCAAATGACTCAACCCAACGCGGCGAGATTGTATATCCGTATCGACCCAATCGGAGCGCTATTTAGCCTGAGAAAGCTCCATCACAATCCCCGCCATCGCCACCGCATACTCAGCCGTCGCGGCCACATCTACCGCATCCGGCCAGCGGTCTGCCTGCTGATGGAACGTGGCATGCCCGCCCACGATGGAGACGTAGCGACCACCCCGCTTGTGAATCTCCTCCGCCTCACCGCCACGCACAGTTCCCGTGGGGACGACGTTCAGATGCGGGTCTTTGAAATGACTCAGCGCGGTCGCCTCCAACTCTGCGTCCGACGTCTGAAGATTCGGTATCCAGTCCACCGCCGCGCCCATCGAAGACCCAAGATGCACCCACGCTGCCGCACCCGTAGGTAAATCAGGGTTGTTTGCGATATACGATCCCAGCCCGATGTGTCCCAACTCATGCCCGGTGGATGCAATGAACCTCACCGTGCACTGAGGCGTCGATTGGTTCACCGAGCGCATAATCTCAAGCCAGCCCGCGATACCACCGCCTCGCTCCGCCGCACACTCCCACCACCCGCTGCGCGGTGTCATGACAACTACAGGTGGCAACTCAGGCTGCTGACCCGCCACCTCCGCCACAACGTTGAACGCCCGTGCTGGAGTACGCGTGGCGGTCGCAACCACAGTGGCCGATGCACCGGTCTCGGCTTTCGAGAGCAACCAGTCGCGCTCCTCGTCGCTCACCTGCAGAACTGGCAATCCGAATGGCTCCGTAAAGCTGGGCGCGTTGCTCGGACCCAGCCCCGGCGGGCCTCCCGTTGTGAGAGCGACAATCGCAACCTGATCATCGCTACGTCGCGCCTGCTGATATGCCTCATCGCCGCGATTCGGCTCCAGGTCGAACAGCCCGATATCGCCATCGACACCCAGTTTGCCCGATACACCTTCCGGCCCGGTGTACGAGCAGTCGAACAGCGGTGTGCCGTCTATACGACGTCCATCCACCTCAACATAGCTTTCACCCGGCTCCACGCGTGACAATGGCAGCGACTCCATCCGGGCCTCCACGCCCAGTTGACCGACACGCCCCACAAGCCAGTGCGCCGACGCCGTGTCGACCTCTGTCCCGGTACGATGCCAGCCCTGGGCGTCGTACTCCCGAATGATCTCGCTTACGCGATCTCCAATTTCGCTCATGAGTACGATTCGCCGGGACTATTCGCCCTGGAGTGCCCGGGAGATCTGCTCTCCCTGATCCTTCCAGAATTGGAACAGAATAGAGATGTCTGTTCCAACCGAGAAGTGGCGCACACCCATATCAAGGAACCGCTTGATTTCATCGGCAGACCCCACCTCGGCTCTTGGCGCAACTCCGGCCTTAATAGCCGATTCAAACGTCTTCTTCTCAGCGGCCACCACATCTGCGTGACCGGTATCACCTGGACGCCCAATGCTCATCGCGTAGTCGGATGGGCCCCACTGAATCATCTCTACAGCTGGCTCCGCGAGGACCTCATCGAGAATATCGACTGCACCCTTCTTCTCAATCATGAACGCCAGGACCGTATCGGCAACTTTTTTCACGTACTCAGCGGATGAATCGTAGTCCGGGTAGGAGTTACGTCGTGTAGCAACACCATACGTCCCTCCATAATCAGGGTGGTCGGGGCGCGCCGCCGTAATGCAATCTCGCAGCTCTTCCATATTCCGCACGTCAGTGAACAACACGCTGGAGAACCCGGCGCCAATTCCGCGCTGAGCCAGGAACGGCATGATGCTCTGATCGATCTTGATCATAGAGCCAAGATCGTGCAACTCTGCAGCACGACACATGTTGTCATAGTCGAAAAGCCCGGAAGATCCGTACTCGGCCACGAACTCCACGTAATCGTAGTAACCCGTAAGCCCCAGCACCTCAATCTCCGCTGGCCACACACTGTGGATGTGCGTGCTAAGCGTAGGCTTCCCCGCCTCCAATTTTTCTCTCAAAGCGTTTGGTTTCAACACGTGTGACTCCCTGATTGATACTTCGTCCATTATTGCGCGCCGCAAGCATAGAGGAAAACAGAGAATACTGAGCGGTCAATATCGCCTCCCTGGTAGCCGAGGGGCTTGCCCCTCCCCACGCCACATCAACCCGCAGCGACACATCGATGCACGCCACTACGTCCACCGAAGAGCCGGGCAAGCCGGGCAAGCCGGGCAAGCCCG
>CAUZJA010000275.1:0-3325 GCA_963579925.1 Dehalococcoidia bacterium
TAACCGGTGAGCGGATGGACGAGAACATCGTCGAGATCTACGAGTTCGACGGCGACCAGATCAGTCGCCTAGACACGTACTGGAAACAGCGCGACCGGCATTGACGACACACCAACTTCGCGTCGATTTCCACACCCACTCACGGTTCGCAATTTCGACAAGTCCGACACTCAATATTGAAACCCTATCGGCCACCGCCCATCGCAAAGGTCTGGACGTTCTCACGACTGGTGACTTCACTCATCCCATATGGCGTGACGAGCTGAAACAAAACCTGTCTGATGCCGGCGATGGCGTGTTCGTCTCCGATTCTGGCACGCACTTCATCCTTGGCACTGAGATCTCCTGTGTGTTCAAGCAGGGCGATCGCGGACGGCGGGTTCACGTCCTTGTGCTCGTGCCAGACTTTCGCGCTGCAGACGCTCTGTCTGATCGGCTTGGCAAACTGGCCCGATTGGAGAGCGATGGCCGTCCGATCATCAAGATATCGGCGCTCGATCTGGCGCTGATGGTGTGGGATGTAGACGATCGTTCAGTGATCATCCCCGCCCACGTCTGGACACCCTGGTACGGGCTACTGGGGTCCAAGTCCGGGTTCGATTCAATAGAAGAAGCGTTCGGAGAGCACTCGGGGCGTATTCGTGCAGTAGAAAGCGGCCTCTCAAGTGACCCGGCGATGAACTGGCGGATCGGCGAATTGGACAACCGCACCATCGTCTCGTTCTCAGACGCGCACTCACCTGCCACCATGGGCCGCGAGTTCACCGTAGTGGAGAGCGAGATGACATTCGATGGCCTGAGCGCTGCGATTCAGGGCGGCGGCATTGTGGAGACGGTGGAGTTCTTCCCGGAGAACGGAAAATATCACCTCAACGGGCACCGGAAGTGCGACGTAATCCTTGAGCCAGACGAAACGCCCGCTGATGGCCGATGCCCGGTGTGCCATCGGCCGCTAACGCTGGGAGTGGTGCAGCGAATCGAGGATCTGGCGGTACGGCCAAATCAGGTGTCCATGACCGCAGGCGGACTCATCGAGAGCCCAGAATCACGCCCACCCTTCAGGCGGCTCGCGAGGCTCGATGAAGTGCTGTCGGACGCGCTAGGAGTTGGGCCAAAAACCAAGACTGTTGGACGAGCGGCAGACGCGTTGTTAGCAGAGCTGGGCAGTGAGTTTGATGTGCTCCTGAACGCCACTGAGTCAGATATCACTGCGGCCGCAAACGAGCGTGTGGCCGCAGCGATCCTTGCTGTGCGGCGTGGAGACGTAGACATCCCGCCCGGCTACGATGGCGAGTACGGCAAGATATCCATCAAACTGTAGGTTTACCTCCTGCGCCGTCGCGGCATATGCCCGTGCGCCAGGCACCCTTAAACGACAACGGGCGCCCCATATGGAATGCCCGCTTTAGCGTCGGTATTCGGTTAGTCAGCTACAGCGCTATTACGCCTCAGCGACTTCCTTGATCTTTCCGATCGTCTTCGTCATCTCGTCGCCGGTGTTCAGGCCGGTCATCATCTTCATCATTGGTGCGAACATCATTGGAGTCACCATGGTGAGGTTGACCTTCGTTGAGTCGCCTTTGGGGGTGAACTCAAGAGTTCCACGCATTCCGGTGCCCATTGCCAGCATCATTGGCGGACCTGCTGACCAGCGGAGTTTCTTGCCCCTGGTGGCTTCTTTGACCTTGATCTTGGCGCTCATGTTGCCAACTCTGGCTGAGTAGGATGATCCGGCTTTTGCTTCGCCACTTGGGCTCTCATCAAAACCGCGTAGTGGTGTGAGCCAGTCGGGCCAGATGTTAGGGTCGTTGATCAACTTCTCCCAAAGGTCTTTGGAGTTCACAGATACTGTGGCCTCTCGCTTGATAATCGCCATAATTACAACTCTCCATTGCTTTGGAAACGGCGTTTTAGAGGCCACTTCCATATCGTCGATTTTCCGGTGTATTTGCCCAGAGCATCTGCACCGTCCATCACCCGTTGGATGCGCGGTTTAGCTGTTCCGGTCCGAGTCGCGAATCCGCGGCTTCATATCTGGAATGCCCTTGCGCGCCCATTGGGCTAAATAAATGCCTCATACAGCGCGCCTACCAGGACGCCGTAAACAAGGTGCACCATCAGGAACCCCATAACGTTTGGCATGGGGAAGTTGGACACGAAGAATCCGGGGGACTGCACATCGCCGGATTTCATGCGCGGATGCATGCTGCCCATCATCATGCCCATGATCATCCAGTGCGCCGCGCCAAACAGCAGGCCCCATGCCCACAGGTTGTCCTCGAAATCGAAGGAAACAAAGAGCGCCACATGGATGATGGCGAACACAATGCCCGCGCCAGCGTGCATCATCGAGCCCATCACGTAGGCAGGTACCTTTTGCAGCGTCATCATGCTGCCCAGCGTGTACAAAATATCCATTGGCATCTGGCGAGGCATCATGGCCTTCACCATGTACATAATTGCCGTCATGACGAGGGTCGCAATCGCGCCTGCGCCAATCACTTCGCCAATGCTGAATTCAAGATCCATTTCTTCATCCTTCCGTGCGATGCAGGTGTCGTTACGCGTCCAGAGACTCGGTTGCCCTCCGTGGCGTGAATCCCTGCCCGCTACTGGCGATTCGATGCCTGATGTGGGGTGTTCGGTCCGACCAGCCTCGCGAGCGCGCAAGCGAATAAGAAGAGTAATCGAGCATTACTCTCTCTTTTTCAACTTACTACGAGCGGTAATTGACGGAATTCGTAACAGCTTTTGTATCTCATGATTGCATCAATCCGCAACGATTTCGCGCCACAGCGCATCACATGTGTAGTCCACGGAGACACGCCGTGGGCACCGGAGACAGCCGAAGAGATAGAAAGAAGGGCTCATGGTCTCTACCGATCTTCACCGCCGAGTTAATCAAGAACCCGGCCTCAAAAAAGTGGGTTACGCGCTGATGTTCACGGGAATGATGATCATCGCCGCCACACTGGTCATTGGCATAGCACTTGGACTGTCCACTGCGGACCTTTTCGAGAGTTCCAAGTCAGCCCGAGACGGAGCCGCGGCGGGTGACTCACTCCTATCGCAGCAGGGCACAATCGCAGCGACAGCCGCGTGGCTAACCCCATTCAAATTCATGGGGCTCGCATCATTCCTGGTGGGCATCGGCATCATGCTCCTGGTGATCATCCAGTCACTGCAGCTGAGAGGCGAAGCAATGATGCAAGCACTACCCCAAATCCTCGGCGTCGACCAGACGCCCAGTAAATAGCAGCACGGAGCAAACAGATATGGAACTACAAACAGTTACCGTTCCCGTCAGAAACCTAGATGCGATCCG
>CAUZJA010000276.1:0-3213 GCA_963579925.1 Dehalococcoidia bacterium
GGTACCGGCGGGTCTAAGACCCGCTCTTCCCACGCACACTCTCAACCCAGCGTCGCTCACATCACAACGCCCGTTGACACCCCCACAACCACAGCGCGATGATACCTAGTGTCACTATATATAGTGACGCTAGGTATAGGCAGGCTAGTCATCACAACTCAACTCACAAACATCAAGGACCTCACGGACGAAACCTACTGGGACGGCCTAAGCACACGCGCCCTCGCACGCTTCTTTCTGCTCTCGTCCCTGAACGAAGGCCCAAAGCACGGCTACGAGCTCAAACGCTCCATTTCCGAGTGTTGCGATGGCTGTTGCGACCCCACAGACGCAATGATCTACCCGGCCCTCAAGGAACTTGTGGCAGGTGGATACGTGGAGTGCGTTGAACAGGCCACGGGCGGTCGCACACGAAAAGTCTGCAACCTGACGCCGCGGGGCGAAGAGGCGCTGGCGGCCGGGGCACGCACCTGGCAGAAGATCCTCCCATCACTCGAACGCACAGTTCAGCAAATCATCGGATAGCGGTAAACTCAGAGATCCATCGACCGCCATCCTGAGCTGGTCGAATGGTGATCCATTGGAGACACGATAATGACAACCGACGAACGAAACGCACTCAACTCCGTCATCTCATCAGGCGAAGTAGCGGCCCGCCCGCCGCTCACCGATAACGAGCAGATCAAAGTTGCAGTGCAAGAGCACTACTCCAAAGTCGCCGACCGCGGCTCCGAAGCCGACTGTTGCGGCCCTCAAGCCTCAGGCGACGACTGCTGTGGCACCGCTGCCAACGGCCTCTATGATCTCGATGAAGTAGCAGCGATCACGCCTGAGGCAGCAGCGGCATCAGCTGGCTGCGGCAACCCAACCGCCATTAGCGACGTCAAGCCCGGCGAGACCGTCGTCGACCTCGGCTCCGGAGGCGGCATCGACTGCTTCCTGGCCGCCAAGATGGTCGGCGAATCCGGTAAGGTCATCGGCATCGATATGACAATCAAGATGATCGAACTGGCACGCGAAAACGCCGAAAAACTCGAAGCCCACAATGTCCAATTCAAACTCGCCCCCATCGAGGCAATCCCGATACCCGACAGCCAGGTAGACGTAATCATCTCCAACTGCGTACTCGCCCTCGTGCCCAACAAGCCGCGCGTGTTCGCAGAGGCGTTCCGTGTACTCAAGCCCGGCGGCCGCATCTTCATCTCTGACATGGTCACGCACGGCGAACTCCCAGCCGAAGTGATTGCGGACGCCGCACAGTGGGTCTCCTGCGTAGGCGGCGCTGGCAATCGTGATCAGTACCTCCAGCAGATCATCGAAGCCGGCTTCGAGACGCCCGAAACGATCTCCGAAGTCGCACTCTCATCTGGCGAAGGCACAACCTGGGCCGGCAGCGTTTACTCGTTGTCCCTCAAGGCCGTAAAACCAGAGTAGGGGACCGCGATTCCAGACGATCGACCCAAATCAGACAGCGCCCCCAAGCCAACCCACACCTACGCCGACTCAGAAACAGAAATTCCTGAAGAAGTAGCCGCCCTCGTCCGCTCCAAACTAGGAGCGGGCGCATACACCGGCTTCGGCTACAACTCATGGACGTTCGTCGGCGATGAACGCGTCCTCAAGATCGACCCCACATCAGACCACACCGGCACATTCGCGCTCGATCAAGACCTCTCCGCAATCGACCTTGGCGGCGCAACAACACCTGAAGTAATCGCCACCGGCACAATCGCTGGCCACGAGTGGCTGGAAACCGTCCGTATCCCCGGAACCCCCGGCCACATCGCATGGATGAAGTTCGATGCCGCGACCCAGAGCACCTTCTGCCAGCAAATGCGAGACGTCCTTACCCACTGGCGGCAGATCCCCATCCCCGCATCCGTCAACGACGCCACCGAACACCTCGCCACTCCCGAGGCGATGCAAATAACCCTCGCCGAAGCAACCCCCTATCTCCTACCAAGTTTCATCGAGCCGATTACGAATCTCATCTCGCAGGTCCAAAATATGCCCGTGCGGCAGGCACCCCGTCAGCAGGTGCACACACTGGTTCATCGTGACTTCTGGCCCGGCAACCTCCTCGTCGACTCCTCCGGCACCATCACCGGCATGCTCGACTTCGGTCACACCGTCGCCGCCGAGCCGATTTCTGAGCTAGACACGCTGATTCGATACTGGCGACACGCCTGGTTATTCGTAGAAGAGGAAAACGAAGACTTCTACGAATCCCCACTCGAAAAATTGCTGCTAGCCGACATCGTCGAAGACGCCACCGCTGGATACACCGATGACGAAGCCGCGCTCATAGTCACCGGACTCGACCTCTCCTACCGCCTGCGCAAAATAGGGCAGTGGGGCTGGAACGACGATCAGGAGATGTTCCTCCAGACCATCCTCAACGGCGGCCTGCTGGACTGGCTCAAGAAATAACCCGAACCGCTAGCTAGCTCTGCTAGACTCCCGCTCCACCGCCCCGGCCCATCAGCGCAAGAGTCCATCGCATGAAAATCACAAACGTCAGAGCCTATATAGTCGAACCGCTTACGTGGACCTGGGCCGGTGAGACCAGACCCCTCAGGTGGATGTTCGTCCGCATCGACACCGACGAAGGAATCACCGGCTGGGGCGAAGGCAGCTCCTTCCCACACCACGGCTCGGAACTAATCGGCCTTGGTGTTCTTGCCGCCAAAGAAGCCCTCATCGGCGAAGATCCCACCAACATCGAGCCACTCTGGCAAAAGCTCTTCCGTCGCTACACATCCGTGGGCGCACGCGGCGTCACCTCATCCGCGGTCAGCGCCATCGACATCGCCCTCTGGGACATCACCGGCAAGGCCGCAAACAAGCCCGTCTACCAGCTCCTAGGCGGCAAGATGCGAGACGACATCGACCTCTACGCCAACGGCTGGTTTGAAGGCTGCGAGACACCTGAGCAGTACGCCCAGGCCGCCCAAGACGTGGTACTCGTCGCCGGTCACACCGCATTGAAACTCGATCCCTTCCCTGAGCACGAAGACGGCTACCAGTCCGGCGGACTCTCTGAAGCTGGCTCTGAGTACGCCGCCGACATCATTGCCGCCATCCGTGAAGTCGTTGGCCCCAACCACGAGATCCTCATCGACGCCCACGGCAGATTCAACGTCCCCACCGCAATCCGCCTCGGCAACCGGCTCTTTGAAGAGTCCAACATCGGCTGGTTCGAAGAACCCGTCC
>CAUZJA010000277.1:0-3204 GCA_963579925.1 Dehalococcoidia bacterium
TGTATAGTCCGGCATCGGCAACGCTGGAGTAGACGCGCTCCACAATCTCCATCGCCTCGTCATCCTGCGCCGATATGATCTTCACCACTGAGCGGAGTGAGTGCTCGCCATCGCCCGGGTTGATTCGTTCTGGCGAGTAGCCAACTTTGAACCCCTCACCGGATTTCTGGCCTGATGCGGACTCCAGAATTGGTACACACACATCTTCCGTGGCTCCCGGATATACGGTTGATTCGTAAATCACGGTGGTTCCGGCGGACATCTGCTGGCCCACGGTTAGCGTTGCCGCCTCCAGAAGCGCCATATCGGGAACGTTGGAATCATCGACTGGAGTTGGCACCGCAACGATCACAACATCGGCGTCAGCGATGCACGAAACGTCTGTGGTGAAGCTCAGCTTCTCCGCTGACAGAGTTGCAGGGTCGACACTCTCAGTACGATCCTGACCGCCTTGAAGCTCGTCAACGCGAGCCTGGTTGATGTCCAGTCCTGTGGTGTCGAACGTTCGGGCCAACGATACAGCCAGCGGAATACCAACGTATCCCAGGCCAACAACGACGATGTTGAGATTATCTGCCACGTAGAAACCTGTTGTTGTTGAAGATTTGTGTGGGATTGTGCGTGATCAGATTACGCTCAAGCCATCGGTTGAGCGAGCGTCATCCTTAGCGAGCAAGCGCCAATCTGGCGGCCACGCCGGGAACTGCGCCAAGCACAGACATGAAGAGAGAAGATTTCAAGGCCTTGGTGACGAGCACGCTGTGGTGGTCAAACGAGACGTCCCCATCCAGGATGCCACTGGAATCGGCAGCAACCAAAATCCTGTCCAACTCAGCGTCTGTGAGTCGTTCATAGAACAACCTTGCCATGTAGCCAATCCGCAGTTCTTTGCCCAAGAGCGACTTCCAACTATCTTCGTACTTCTTCAAGCGTCCCTTTGAAAAGTCATCACGAGCAAGCGCATCATCCAGCGTCTGGGCAGCCATGTCTGCTGCCTTCATTGCATAGTAAATACCGCCTCCAGTAGTTGGCTTGATTTGCCCGGCAGCATCGCCAACCGCCAGGCAGCGGTAGGCGTACGACCGGCGGGATGCCCGCAGAGGCACTCCCCAAAAACGCGGCCGAGATGTTGGCTGATATTTGAAACCATCACTATCAAGTCCATCAGTGAAGCCTTGAAGCACTGATCGTGGATGCTCTCGACCAAGTAGTCCAATGTGGGCTGTGCCGGGGCCTGTTGGCGAGACCCAGCCAAAGCTAGTCTGAGGAAGATATCGGCGGGCGTAGACCTGCACCCTGTCTATGTCATCAGTTTCAATCTCCAGTTGAGCCGCCAGGCCAATGGCGTGTGTAGCATCCAATCCCATCTGAGCAGCCAACGGCGCCTGGAAACCAGTTGCCAGAACAATCGAGCGCGCTTCAATAACTTCGGTCCGACCGTTCGCAATAGCACTCACGCGTACCCCGAATTTGTTGATATCGACATCTGTAACACGGTGGCCCAACATCAACGTCGCACCGGTTTTCACCGCGCTCGATGCCAGATGCTGAACAAAACTCTCGCGATCCAGGGCAACAGCCTGTGACTCACTGCGATTGATCACGATGGATCTGCCTGTAGGCGTATGAACAGTCGCTCCGCTAGCTGTGAACCACTGGAGCCCCTCCGGGATTGAGTACTCCTCAACGCACTGAGTGCTCACAATGCCGGTACAGATCTTATTGCCAATGTCATATCGTGTGTCCAAAAGAGTCACACTTCGACCGCGCTCCGCAAGCGCAAGCGCGGTCTGCGCTCCACCCGGACCTGCGCCTATCACTACAACATCAAACATTAAACAGCGTTCTCCCTGTTGCGTCGGTTACTTTTGACCCCACAAAAACGTGATAACCGCGTATGCCCACGTTCTGCTGTCCACAATCTAGAATGTTATTCGTGGCATCTAACGCGTAGCAAGTCTGAATACCTGCGATTTGGTAAAGATACAATTGCAATTGAGTGACAGACCCGTGACAGGCGATCTAATACCAACCATCCGCTGAGCCAGTAACCCAAATAATTTAGCCAAATCTAGGGACCCCAACGAATGGCAGACACACAAAAAGTAGACATCCTCATCGCCGGTCAGGGCGCATCGTCCTTCTCTGCGGCTCTGTACTCCGCCCGCTACCAGATGAACACGCTGATCGCAGCCGAGCAGTTCGGCGGCGAAACGGCCATTGGCGGCGACATTGAGAACTACCCCGGCTTCCCCAGCATCGACGGCTACGATCTCATGCTCAAGATGAAAGAGCAGGTGGACCTGCTGGAAGTTCCAATCCACAACTCCAACGTGAAAGCCGTTGAGAAAAGTGGCGAGGGATTCATCACAACGCTTGATGACGGAACACTCGTCGAATCGCTCAGCGTAATCCTGGCAATCGGCCGAGAGCGCAGAAAGCTCAACCTGCCCAATGAGGAAGGCCTCATGGGCAAGGGCGTGTCCTACTGCTCCACATGCGACGCACCGCTCTACCGCAACAAGAAGGTTGTGGTCGTGGGCGGCGGCAGCGCGGCCGTTGAGGGCGCGATCCTACTCGGCAAGTACGCAACGGAAGTGTGGCTCGTCTACCGAAAAGATGAGTTCACTCGACCGGAACCGATACTCGTCACCCAGCTAAACCAGGCTGAGAACGTCCACCTGGTGATGGGGACCGAGATCACAGAGCTACTCGAAAACGACTTCGGCCTCACTGGCGCAAAGTTCAGCAAGGATTTTGACGGTAGCGATCAGGTAGATATCGACGGCATCTTCATCGAAATCGGCGCAGACCCCCGCAACCAGATCGCCAAAGAGCTTGGCGTAGATATCAACGCCGAGACCGACGAGATCCACGTCAACCGCGAGATGAAAACCAACATCTCAGGCCTCTACGCCGCCGGCGACCTAACAGACGGCTCCGGCAACCTCAAGCAAACCATCACCGCAGCAGCCCAGGGTGCAATAGCAGCGCTATCTGCATACGAGCACGCGTCGGAGATCAAGGCGAACCAGGCGGAAGCCGCGGTGACGGTAGGGGATTAGGAGCGACTTATTTTTTTGGTGGCCAGTCGGCGACTTTTCTCGGAACATTTATCCAAAATATTGGGGCCAGTGACCTGCCCCCAAGACCATTACCACCCATTATCTCGGTTCTCCGACTAGCTGTAGCCTGGGCATGATG
>CAUZJA010000278.1:0-3176 GCA_963579925.1 Dehalococcoidia bacterium
ACGGTCTTGGGGGCAGGTCAGTATCAGCCTTACTTCCGCAAGACACGAACAGGAAAGCGGTGATGATCAGGCACAGGTATATCGCCATATTCGGCTTCAGGAGGCGCGGAGAGGCGAGGTAGCGCACCTGGTAAGGGTACTGTGGTTGTTGCCTGTTTTCCCAGCTTTATGGCGCGGGAAAATCACAACGGTCAAAGTCTCACAAGCAGATTTTCCGATATTCGTAAGTCTCGCGCACGCGGGCGCCCCCGCACACTTTGAGCAACGCGGCTCAATCTGGTAAAATTACAGAGTCTTTGTGAAGGGTTTCATCGTAGCCGTTATATCCGATTTTCGACATGCATTCTGCCTTGAGCCGTTGTGAATCGAAAATAGACCTTCACAGAGCAGTAATCAGATCCAACGAAATTCGTTTTTGCACGCCCGCGTGTCTGAACTGATGCCAACTTCCCACCATCCCTAGCGGTGGAAACTCGCACAGTTCGCAAGTCCAGGAGGACTCATGGCCCAGGATGAACTCGACTCCGCCCAAGAGGAATACACCGCCGCAGATATCGATGTCATGGAAGGTATGGAAGCCGTTCGACTCCGTCCCGGTATGTACATCGGAACCACCGGACCCGCGGGTATCCAGCACCTGATCCAAGAGGTCGTCGACAACGCTGTTGACGAGGCGATGGCTGGCTACAACGATAGCGTTGACGTAACCATCCATGCCGATGGCTCGGTGACGGTTATAGATAACGGCCGTGGCATTCCAGTTGACTTGCACGAGAAGACCGGCAAGTCCGCTCTTGAAACCGTGCTAACTACGCTCCACGCCGGGGGCAAGTTTGGTGGCAAGTCGTATCAGGTTTCCGGTGGTCTCCATGGTGTGGGCGTCAGCGTTGTGAATGCGCTCTCCCAGGATTTGCGTGTTGAGGTCCGACGAGACAAGAAGATCTACTACCAGGAATTCAAAGAAGGCAAAGCGGTAACTGAGATCGACTCGCGTCCTCAAACCGCCGAAGACTCACCCGGTACTGGCACCACCGTTACCTGGATGCCTGACAAGTCGATATTTGGCGAGCTTACGTACGATTTCAACGCCATCGCTTCTCGATTCCGTGAGATGGCATATTTGAACCGCTCCCTGGCGATCAAGTTCCACAGCGACTGGCATGAAGAGCTCTGGCCGTTCAACGAGGTGAGCTATTACTTTGACGGTGGTGTGGAGAGCATGGTTCGTGCCCTCAACCGTCGCCGCGTGCCTATCCACGACAGCGTGATGTACGCGACCGGCAACTCCGACAAGATCATGGTCGAAGCCGCGTTCCAGTACAACGAATCTTTCAACGAGAACTCTCTCTCATTCGCCAACTGCATCAACACCGGAGACGGCGGATCGCACGTCACCGGATTCCGATCCGCTCTCACCAGGGTGCTGAACGACTACGGGCGCAAGTCTGGGCTCCTGAAGGAAGATATCGGCAGCCTATCTGGCGAAGACGTCCGTGAAGGCCTGCTGAGCATCATTAGTGTGAAGTTGGAAGACCCGCAGTTTGAAGGCCAGACCAAAGGTCGGTTGGGTAACCCGGAAGTTCGTGGCGCGGTAGAGGCTATCGTCGGAAAGGTGCTTGCTGAGTACCTCGAAGACAATCCAATGGACGCCCGCAAGATCCTCGATAAGTCCGTAACCGCCTCAAGAGCACGTGAAGCCGCCCGAAAAGCGCGCGATCTTGTTATTCGCAAGACCGCCATGGAAGGCGGATCGCTCCCTGGCAAACTAGCCGACTGCTCTGAGAAAGATCCTTCCAAGAGTGAGCTTTTCATCGTTGAGGGTCAGTCTGCTGGAGGATCGGCCAAACAGGGCCGAGACCGGCGCTTCCAGGCCATTCTGCCATTGCGTGGAAAGATACTGAACGTCGAGAAGGCCCGACCCGACCGCATGCTGGCACACGAAGAAATTGCAGCACTGGTCACGGCGCTGGGTGCCAGTTTGGGCGAAGACTACGATCATGGGAAGCTCCGTTACCACCGCGTGGTAATCATGACGGACGCTGACGTTGACGGCGCACACATTCGGACGCTGTTGCTGACGTTCTTCTACCGCAACATGCCGCAACTCATTGCCAACGGCAATCTGTACATCGCCCAGCCACCGCTGTTCAGGGCCTCACGGGGCCGCTCAGCCAAGTGGCTCTTCTCAGAGTCGGAAATGGACACTTGGCTGGCGCAGCGTGTATACGGTGACATCAAGGTCACAGCGGCCGCTGCTGAAGGCGAGGAGCCGACACACACCGTAATTGGTGAGAAGCTTGGTGCCATCTTGAGCCCCCTCAGGGAGTACGGAGCCGCCCTGGTCACGCTGAGTGCCCTTGGACTGCCTGAAGGCGTCGCTGCTGCGCTCATTACCGATCCTGAGTACCAGAACCTGAACTTTGTGCCCGCACCTATCCCAACCGCGCAGCCCAGCCTTTTCGATGATCCGGTTCCTGCTACGGACGGCGCTGAGGATGTTGAAGATGAGGAAGTCCCAGAGCCAGAGCCACCACCTGAGATCACATACGAAATTGATGGCTACACTCTGACACGCCCAATCTATGAGCATCAGGCACTTGCACGGGCTCGACGGCTTCACAACAGAGTTCAGCCTCTGGTTGAGGCCGGCATCATCAAGATCACCAAAGACGATCGCGTCCTCTCTGATGACGTGAGCTGGCAGGAACTGCCGGTGGCTCTAGAACAAGCTGGCGATAGGTCTGGTGTGAACATTCAGCGCTACAAGGGTCTTGGCGAGATGAACGCTGAGCAGCTCTGGGAGACGACGATGGACCCGGAGAACAGGGTGCTACTTCAGGTAACAGCTGACGACGCCTTCATGGCCGACGACATCTTCCGAACACTCATGGGCGATGACGTTGAACCACGTCGAAACTTCATCAGAACGCATGCGCTGGAAGTGAAGAACCTGGACGTCTAGCAGGCGTTTCCGGGTTTTACCGGTAGGGGCAGGTTTGAAACCTGCCCTTTTCGGTTAACTCGAACGCGATGCGATCCTCGTAGGGCCAGCGCGCCCGTTGTTGCACGGACCCGCTGACCTTCTCCCCGATAACCGCGCCAACCTAAGTGTTAGTTTTCTGGGATGATTCCGGCCTCATACAGAGGAGATTCATTCCGTGAAAAGATCGAGATAT
>CAUZJA010000279.1:0-3176 GCA_963579925.1 Dehalococcoidia bacterium
AGCCAGCGCAGCTGGGTTTTCGGATGCTCTGAATTGGTTTTTCAGACAAAGCTCCCTTATCCAGGGGGCTTTGTTTTCTTGCGCCGGCACGGCCGGGTTTCGTGGATGCTCTAGTTTGGTTTTACAGGCAAATCTCCCTTATCCAGGGGGCTTTTCGCGGCGTTTAGGCATCACTATACAGACTACCCATTCCTCCCATATGTCATCCTGAGCAAAGCCGAAGGATCTGCCGTACCTCGCCGTGACAAACACGCCGCTGCCGCCACCAAGCCACGGCTTCCATGCCAGCTTGGCAGATTCTCCCCCCGCCTCCTGGCGGACTCAGAATGACAGGTCTAGGGCAGGACGTCTTTGTTCGGCTTTGCTAGTCATTTAAGCGTCTACCCATTGATTCACGCAATGCACCCCGCCCATCTGTCATCCTGAGCGAAGCCGAAGGATCTGCCATACCTCGCCGTGACAAACACGACGCTGCCGCCACCGAGCCACATCTTCCATGCCAGCTTGCCAGATTCTTCCCCTGCCTCTCGGCTGACTCAGAATGACCGGTCAGGGTGGAGCGGCTACACGACGGGCGTGGTTCAGTGGTTTGTCTCATAGGTGAAGCCGGACTTGGCAAATCCAGCTTGCTCAACCAAATGCACGCCGAGTGGGACAAAATTGCCGGGGACGATGCACCGTGGATCGAAAGTCGTGGCGTTTCCTATGACACCTCTCGCCCGTATGGGTTGTTCTCTCAACGTATGCTTCAAGTTGCAGGGGTGTCCGATAGTGACTCCGTAGCAACCGCACGGGCAAAAGTTGCGGAGGCACCAACAATATTTCCACCAGAGGTCCAATCTAAGGTGGTCAACGCCATATCGCTTCTATTAGCTTTTGAGCAAGAAGTGGACGGTCAGAAAGTCAGAGATGAACTCCACGACGCCTGTAATAGTTTATGGCTGGCTGTCGCCACACACTCACCAACCGTCATCGTAATGGATGATCTGCATTGGGCCGACCCTGCATCAGCAGACCTCATGGTTGACTTGTTCCCCCTTCTGGAGGACGTTCCCCTACTGATGCTGTGCTCGTTCCGCCCCGGAGCGGCAGTCCCCTGCCTGGCGGGTTAAACAGGCCGCAGAGACTGAATACCCCCATCGCTACACCGAGGTCAGCCTAAGCCCACTATCCGACAACGACTGTGATGAGTTATTTGGCAATCTGCTTGGTGTATCAGAGTTCCCACCGCAGTTAAGACAGATCATTTTAGATAAGACTGACGGCAATCCATTCTTCTTGGAAGAGTTCATCCGAACGCTCATCGACAACGGTACCGTCACTCGTGACGAATCCGGAACGCACTGGCGTGCCGATACGAACTACGACGAGATATCGATTCCAGATAACCTGTTGGCCTTACTGACGTCCTTTTTTGACCGGCTTGAAGAGGACGCCAGACGCACCCTCCAATTGAGCTCGGTCATTGGCCGGTCTTTCTACCGTGGTGTCTTGGAGTTGATTGCCGATTCCAGCGAAACATTGGACCGGCAACTCATCACCCTGCAGCGCGCAGAACTGATTCGCGAGGAAGCCCGAGTGCCGGAGTTAGGATATATATTCCAACACGACCTCACTCGGGAAGCAGCCTATAACTCCATCCTCCTGCGAGAACGCCGAGAGTTTCATCTGCGCGTGGGCGAGGCGGTTGAAAAGCTTTTCAGTGACCGACTGGAAGAGAACGCCCGCCTACTTGCCCGCCACTTCTACCAGGCAGGGCAAATCGAAAAGGCGTTGAAATATTCGGTCATGGCCGGTGAAGAATCCACCAGGCTGCACGCCAACGATGAGGCAATCACCCATTACACACACGCAATTGAGATGGCGACGAAAGGCGATTATTCAAACGATCAATTGATGTCCCTTTACATTGCCCGGGGCCGCGCCCAGGAAATCAGTGGCAAGCAGGATGAAGCCTTAGTCGGATACCGAGATCTGGAAGAGCTGGGCCGGAAAGAGCTGGACGCCGCCGTTGAAATGGCTGCGTTAGACCGAATGATCACGATCTATTCAACCTTCTCAGGGCGGCCCGACGCTGCCTTGGCCAGAACGATGTCAGAACGGTCACTCGTTCTGGCGCAGCAATTGTGCGACCACCCCACCGAGGCCAAAACCCTATGGAACAACCTTCTCGTAGCGGTTCTAGCCGGCGAATATTACAAGGCGCTTGAGTTTGGAGAACAATCACTGCAGATCGCCAAACAATATGACTTGCAAGAACAAATTGCGTTCACGTCGCAAGATTCCAGCCGCGCCCATGTTGCCGTGGAGCAATTCCCGGAAGCCGAGGCCGCTTTTGCAAGCGCTCGGGCGCACTAGCGCGCCACTAACAACGCTACGATGCTGGCCGACAATCTCTTCAACGCTACCGGAGTTTCATGCGCCCAGGGGAATTTCCCCGAAGCAAGTGAATTCTTTCAGGAAGGGCTAAAGGTCAGCCGTTCGATCGGCAGCGTACATCTGGAAGTAGTCGGCTTACTCGCCTCCGTCCAGGTCCATATGAATTCCGGTGATATTGACCAGGCACTGTTGGCGGTTGAAGCTGGGATTGAGAAGCTAGGTCAGATTGTCGACGCTGGTATCGTCACCGCGTTTATTCATTCAACAGCCTGTGCTATTTACAGTCTCATTGGTATGAGCGGACCCGCGATTGACCATGCTCTCATCGCCACTGACATAACCGAGCCAGCGCGAATGTGGTACTTTACCATCCCGTTAGAGCTGGGATACGTACATTCTGGCCGCCTACAAGAAGCGTCAGAAGCCCTGCAACCCATCTACACACAGCCTCGATTCACGTCCAAACGCCACATGGAATACTTTGGAATAATCACCTCCATGCCGGACGTGGTAAGAGGCGAATTGTTGTTGGCGGAGAAAGATTTCCAGCAGCTAGTAGAGTACGACCTCAAGTCTCATGGTTATAATGGCGACGTAAGTGAAGACGCTGTCCTTCCTGACCTGCTACGAATCAGGGGGGTAGCTCTGGTCGCTCTGGGCCGAGTCGATGAAGCCCGAGAAGTATTGGAAAAAGCGCAGAAAATAGCAGCGGCGCATGTCTCACGGCAGGCCCTGTGGCGCATCCTCTTTGAGTTGAGTGAGATCGCGGGGCTGCAGGGCCGTCACGATGACCAAAC
>CAUZJA010000280.1:0-3152 GCA_963579925.1 Dehalococcoidia bacterium
GTTGAGAGAGCCGGCGGGCGGTGGCTTGGCTACTATGTGACACTGGGTCAGTACGATGGCATCGCCATCCTTGACCTGCCGAGTGACGAAGCGGCGGCGACGATCATCATGTCGATTGGCGCTGAAGGCAACGTACGCACAGAAACGATGCGAGCGTTCTCACTGGAAGAGTTCCAGGACATAGTCAGGAACGTTCCGGGCAAATAATAACGAATGCAATTCGCCGTGGGGACACGTTGAAACATGCCCTTACGGACGGATTTTTCACCAGCATTTTGAGGCGAAAGAGAGACTCATGGCAGACCTGCAATCACTGATCGCGGAAGTGCATAGCCACATCGACGAGATCGTCAAACTTGAGCAAGCTCTTGTTCGCATCCCCAGCGTAAACACTGGCTTCATGCCCACGGGCGATGAGACGCCGGTTGCTGAGTTCTGCCAGAAGTGGTTTGCCAACGAGGGCATCGATTCCAAAATTATGTCCCGAGACCCCGAGCGCGGAAACATCATTGCCGTGATTCCGGGCGATAAACCAAAGACGCGCTTGATGCTCATGTCCCACACCGACGTTGTGCCCGTTGAGGATGACACCAAGTGGAACTATGAGCCGTTTGGCGCTGAGATCTCTGCGGGCCGCGTTTACGGTCGTGGAGCATCCGACTGCAAAGCACTGCTCTCATCACAGATGATGGCGATGGCGATCATGAAGCGGGCGGGCGTGGAGTTTGAGCATGGCTTGCGACTGGTAAGCGGCGCAGACGAGGAACACGGCGGACGCTGGGGCTTCGGTTGGCTCATGGAGAACCATCCGGAGGAGCTAGAGTCTGAGTTCGCTGTTAACGAAGGCGGCGGAATGCCCATCGAGGACGGCGGCAACCTCTCTTATCTCCTCAATACTGGCGAAAAGGGCCGACTTGAAGTCCATATTACGGTGCGAGGCTCTTCCGCCCATGCATCGGTTCCCTGGACCGGTGAGAACGCCAGTTTCGGCGTCGCAGAGATTCTGAAGCGCATTGAGGCGTACGAACCTGAGCGCGACACATCTCTGGAGTTCTTCAACCATCTTTCGGCGTTCGCGATTGAGGATAAGCCGACGGCGCAGAACATCGATTCCGTGATTTCAGAAGTCAACGAACGGAATCCTCGGTTGGCGTCCATGATGAGAGCGCTTTCACGCATGACGCTAACACCGACCATGATGTCTGGCGGCGTCAAATCCAACTCCGTGCCGGAGACAATTAAGATCACCTGCGACGTGAGAACACTACCGTTCCAGGACGACAACTACTTGCGCACCCAGTTGGACGCGATCTTCGATGGCATGCCGAACGTCGAATACGACATTGACTACATGGCAGTCCCGAATAACTCAGATTTCGATACCGAGCTGATGGACGCGATCCGCGAGGCACAGGCGTTGGCCGTCTCACGCGACGACATCACATGGGTTCCCGGAGTGAGCAATGGCTTCACAGATTCCCGCTTCACTCGCCCACTGGGAATCGTCACCTACGGCTTCGCAGGACACCACCCGGACGACGATCCAATGCTCTCCAGAGCACACGGCACAGATGAGTCCGTAGGCATCAGCAGCTTGGTCTCATCAACAAAGGCAATGATCGCCATAGCCTGGCAGATTTGTAACGCGCGTTAGCCAGTCGGGTCTGGCGTCTCCCCTGCCGCGGCCAGTCGGCTCTTTGCCGCTGCGTAGACGTCGGCTGGGAGTGGGCCTCTGCTCGCTGTCGCCACGTTGCTGGCGAGGTGGTCAGGGTTGATGGTTCCAACGATGGTTGTGTGCATGTCCGGATGACTGAGTGTAAATCGGAGCATGAACGATGTTCTGGTCTCGCCCTCGTCAATCAAATCACTCAGATTTGCCTTATCGAAGAGCGACCACTCGTCAGGGCGGGGCACGCCTGATTCCACTGGATTCCCTTTGGCGACGCCGCCTCGGATCACCGTGCCAACGCCGGTTTTGGCTGCTGCGCTGATCCACTCCTCATGCTCGCGCTGGAGTCCGGAGTACGGAATCTGCATCACTTCAAATACGTTCTTGGCTATGTGATCGGGCAAGTTTGGCAGCGTGTTGGATATTCCAATGTGGCGAACCTTCCCCTGCTGCTTGAGTTGCAACAGAGCGTCCAGGGCACCGTCGTCATCGAGAACTTGCTGCGACGGGTTGGAGTGAAATTGCACCACGTCCAGGTAATCCGTGTTCATGCGGCGGAGGCTCTGCTCTACACCTTCGACCACGATTGCGGGCGTGAACTCATGCGCGCTGGGTCCCGATGGCACAACAGGTGCTCCCACGATGCAGCCGCACTTGGATGCCAGATAGTACTCATCACGTCGATTCGAGATGTACTTTCCTATGAACTCCTCACTCAGGCCATAGTCCACTGAGGTGTCTATGTAGTTAATGCCTGAGTCCACTACGGCGTTCAGAATCGTTTCTGCCTGCGCGGCTGAGACGTCTCGCCCCCTGGGGACGCCTCGAATCTCCATCGCACCGAAGCCAAGTCGGGTCACTTCAAGCCCTGTTTTGCCAAGCGTCGTCATTGGTAATTGATCTGCCATCGAAACCCTCCCACGCACATTTGAACTCAAGAAACAAAACGGATTGTACCGCTCAGGCGATTGCGCATAGCGTCAGCCACCAGACGCAAGGTACGATTACATCCCGAAAATGAGAAGATCCGCCACTGAGCATTGAGATTCTAGTCAAAGGCCCCCGATGGGTCCGCTAGCCAGTCTTGTTGCAGATGGAATGCACAACACCATGACAACTACCGACAGACCTGCAGGCAAAACAAAGCGCGCACTGGGCAAGCACCGCAGCTGGGAGACCACTGAGGGTGTCATCCGCGCACCTCACCGCGCCATGATGCGGGCAATGGGCCTTAGCGACGCCGATATTGACGCGCCATTCGTTGGCGTTGCATCGACGCACAATGAGGTCACTCCTTGCAACGCCGGCATCGCGCCGCTTGTTGAAGAGGTAAAGCGTGGCATCTTTGCCGCGCGTGGCACGCCGTTCACCTTCGGCACAATCACCGTGTCCGATGCAATTTCTATGGGCACGGAAGGCATGCGCGGGTCGCTCGTCTCTCGTGAGGTCATCGCCGACTCTATTGAGACAGTGATGTTTGCCG
>CAUZJA010000281.1:0-3144 GCA_963579925.1 Dehalococcoidia bacterium
ACGGCGGGGTCGTCTGCTCATTTTTCGCGCCTGTTTCACGAGGCATTATCATGCCTCACTCAGGCAGCGAATCCACTTATCCCACTGTCCAGTTTTCCGGGAACACCTCTCGGTTCACAACGAGCGGGTTCCATTTGCCCACACATAACGGAACCCTGAGTCATTTCCGGTCGCTCGTAAGGCATACTCGGCGTTCACGATGTTCATTCACTGAGGCCGGTCAAGATTCCATTCTGTGGGAATCGGTCACCCACTCCCCGCGTACCCGATAGAAGTCGGCGAGCAATACCATTTCCAACTTGCCCAGCACCACCCCACAGGCCCACCATTCTCCCACCACTCTCGTTCGCTAATTCGCGACGCCAATAGAGGATGCTGGCATGCCAGCATCCAAACACGACCCCTCTCCGCAATGGTCCTCCTCCTCCTCCACGCTCTATGTCAACGGCATGTGGGAGCGGGACACAGCCGAGCTGGTACTGGCGGCGGGGCCGCTGCGGAAAAACAGAGGGATATCGACACCATCAACCTCTCCCATACTGGGCGGTACGTCGCTTCATACACGAAGGGGCCGCGGGCCAGTACTGATCTGCAGTTCGTTCTCCTGAGCCACGTCGCTGGGCATTTCACCGACCACCTTGGCTCGCTAGTCGCGCCTGGCGACCCCAATGCGCTAGATGCTGGCGGCGAACGGCGGACGCTGCAAACGCGCTATCGGATGATCGAGTCGCCCAATGTAAGAGCGATATTCGTAATGCTATTGCCGTCTGATACAATTATTAGGCCATTTGGCAATACGGTGGATACAGCTCTTAACGTTATTAGTTGTGACCGCGCGCAAAGATCACTGCACTTGCTTCTCCGGATACGCTCCCCGCGCACCCATAGGACCTGCGCTCGGGTTGATGCGAAATAGTTTGTCCGCGCAAGCGGAGGAGAATGCAGTTGAATATCTATGTAGGAAATCTTAGCTTCGACACGAACGATGATTCGCTTCGTGTGGCTTTTGCAGTTCACGGCACCGTGGACTCAGCCCGCGTGATCACCGACCGAGAGTCTGGCCGCTCACGTGGCTTCGGTTTCGTTGAGATGGCGGACAGCGGTGAGGCCAATGCAGCAATGGCGGCCATCACAGGCTCCATGCTCGACGGTCGCGAAGTCAACGCCAACGAAGCCAAGCCTCGTGAAGAACGCGGCAGCGGCGGCGGCGGTAATCGCGGCGGTGGTGGCGGCGGTGGCGGCGGACGTCGCTGGTAGTCGCTGAGGCCTAACGGCTAAAGCTTATTGATCCACAGAAGGCCCCGATGATTCATCGGGGCCTTCTCTTTTGCCTCGTAAATACTCAGCCGCCGTCAAGGACGAGGCAACCGCCCTACTCCAGCAACTCATTCAAGTTCTGATCGCCCAACTCCTCACCTCGGTCAATAACGCCCCCTATCTCCAGATCTGCCAATCGTCAACTTGCCCAATAACCGCCCACAGGTCTACCATCCTCCCATCACTCCCACTCGCTAATTCGCGATGCCAATAGAGAGGCCTGACATGACCACCAACCCCACCGGCAGAGTTTGCTACTTCAACGGCAAGATCGTCCCGGAATCTGAAGCCGTTGTTTCCTTCCGCGACCGCGGCTTCAAATACGGCGATGCCGTATTTGACACCACCCGCACCTTCGGCCACCGCATCTTCCGGCTAGACGAGCACGTTGATCGGCTCTTCAAGTCCCTGCGGTATCTGCAGATCGACCCCGTCCTCAGCAAAGAGGAGTACAAGTCGCTCACCATGGAGGTGCTGGAGACAAACCTGCCGCTGATCGATAGCGATGACGACTACTGGGTCTCCCAGCGCGTCTCACGCGGCGTGGACTCACCAGACATCGACGCCAAGACCGAAACCGGCCCCACCATCATCATCGAAACCCTCCCGCTGCCGCTGAAAGAGCGTGCCTCGCTGTATCGCGACGGCATTGAAGTGGTCATCCCAAGCATTCGGCGCACCTCCCCGGAATCACTCAGCCCGCGGGTGAAGACCAACAATTACCTCAACCTGATCATGGGTGACCTGGAGGCCAAGGCCGCAAACCCCGCCGCCTGGGCGGTGCTGCTGGACGCTAACGGCAACCTGTGTGAGGGCATTGGCTCAAACTTCTTCACCGTTACAGACGGCGTGATCAAGACGCCAAAAGACAAGTACGTGCTGGGCGGAATCAGCCGCGACACGGTAACGGAGCTGGCCAACTCACTGGACATCGAAATCATCCAGGACGATATCGACATTTACGATGCTGTGAACGCCGATGAAGTGTTCCTCACCAGCACCAGCCTCTGCATCTGCCCTGTCTCAACAATGAACAGCAACGCAGTCGGCAACGGCGACCAGCCCGGCCCGGTGACCAAGGCCCTGACAGACGCATACATAGATCTGGTCGACTACGACTTCGTGTCCCAGTACCTGAAGAAGCTAGAGGTCTAGCGCGTAAAGCAGCTATGAGACCGGATTCTGGCGGGCGGCCGTCAAAACTCATGAGTGAGGCTGAGGCGGTAAGCCGTTTCGTCAGCGATGGCGATACGGTCTACGCCGGCTTCACGCATCTGTCGTTTGCACTCACGTTTGAGATCATCCGGCAGGGCTTCAAGAACCTGAAGGCGGTGGGTGCAAGCAACACGCTCACAAGTAACTTCCTGGCGCTGTCAGGCTGCTGCAACCGCATTGAGACCGGCTACATGGGCGGTGCGCTCTTCAACGGGCCAATTGGCGAGATGATGCGGGACGGCCGCATCCGGTATGAGGACTACTCCAACCTCACGATTACGCTGCGGCTCATGGCTGGGGCACTGGGAATGCCGTTCATTCCGTCGAACTCGTTCCTGGGCACCGACTACCTGACCACCGGCCTTGAGCATGAGTTCGATCTAAGAGACGACCGCATCGACGAGGACGGCAACACGCACCCGCGTCTGCACGTGATCGACTCGCCATTCGACGGCAAGCCCATCGCGCTGCTCTCGGCAATCCAGCCGGACGTAGCGCTCATCCACGTTCAGCGCGCCGATGAAGAAGGCAACATCCAGGCGTGGGGACCACTCGCCGACACCAAGTGGGGAGTCGCCGCCTCAAAGCACATTATTGCCACCGCAGAAGAGA
>CAUZJA010000282.1:0-3130 GCA_963579925.1 Dehalococcoidia bacterium
AGCTCAGCATTGCAACGTACTTTGCCATTTCGGTTCCCCCTGCTGTGGCCTGTTACAGCCGGTTATTGTCCACGCGCACTATTCCTCTATCGGTTATCGGTTTACAAAGATATTTGATTTGTGGTCATCAACAGACGGCGCACCGGTTGGGGGTCCTCCAAGCGCCGGGATCTTACCGTTGGCTCTATCTGCCATGGTTCGTTCCCACGCCTTCACCAGTGGCTGCGTATGGCCTCTGAAGTGCGGCATCACGTAGCGGGCGAATAGCTCCAGTGAGTACTCAATCTGAACCTGCGGAACCCACTCGTGGGTTCCTATCATCAAGCCCCCAAAACCGCCCGTTTCGTCATACATCTTCTGGATTTCTTCAATCGCGTCTTCCGGCGTTCCAATGATCCAGCGTCGTTTTGAGACGATGTCCTCAGCACTGAGGGATGCGGGATCCTGATCCGGCGTAATCAGCCAGCCCTGGGGAGTGTTGATTGTGTAGAAGTAGTCGTGAACGTCTCGCACCATGCCCTTTCGAACCTGATCCCACGCTTCTTCACGAGTGTCCGCCAAATGTACATAAGTAACAATCCGCCAGTCGTCCCGGGTTGGGTTGGTACCGTGCTTTTCGCCGTACTCTTCCATCTTGGCCCACTGTTCAGAAATCGGAATGGCGTTAGGTGGACCACCAGCGGCAATTGAAAACAGAATCATCTCGTACCTGGCAGCGATCTCCAGCGATCGTTCTGAACCAACCGATGCTGTGGCCAGCTTAAGTCGTGGTTGGCGGTAAGACTTGAACTGCAGGTACATGTCGCGGATGTCCCAGTACTTGCCTTTGTATGTGACCGGCTCATCTGACTCAAGCAGTTGAACAATTATCTCCACCGACTCCTGCATCATTGGATTCAGATCCTGCGCCGGAATGTCGTAGAGCTGCACGTCTGTTGGAAGACTGCTTGGGCCAACGCCCAGCACCGCCTTACCGCGGGTCAGATGATCAAGGAACACGAATCGCTCAGCGATGTTGAACGGGTGGTGGAATGGCAGGCCCGTGACAGATGTTCCAAGCGTGATGTTTGTTGCGGTCGCAGACGCCTTGGCCAGGATCATTTCGGGGGCCGGAATCGTCTCCCATGCGGCCGAATGATGTTCGCCAATGTAGAACTCGTCGTACCCAAGCTTGTCTACGTAGTTGATCAGGTCGATGTCTCGCTCGAACGCCAGCGAAGGGTTCTCTGTTGGCAGATGCAGAGGCATCATGAAGAACGCGTACTTCATAGGGTTTCCGATATGGCCTTTCCTGAACGTAATTGCAAAATCGATTGTATGCGGCGTGTTCGGGAATGCAAAAGTGCCCTTCGAGTGACCTCAGGAAACTTTTGCATTCCCAAACACAGATCAGCGCTTAACAAGAGGTAGGCGGGACGATAACACCGGGGTTGGGGGTGGTCAACGGGGCAGGGCGCATTGGAGGTGACTCAACATGTGATCTAACCGGAACCGTGTGAAATCCTCCAAACCCGTTTCAGATTCGTCGTGAGGTTTGTTCCGGGAAATGCGTAGGCTGAAATTGATGGTCAACTCAATGAAATCGTCAGACCTACCGTCGTTGGGCGGAAGGCTGGCACTCGATACTCCGTTGCAGAGGCTCGCAGTCACGCTGGTGCTGAGCCTGATTCTGCTGTTTGTTGGCGCCTTCTTGTACACAGAACAGGCTGGTACATATGACCAGTCCCATGTAATCGCCGTACTGCGGCAACTGGTCTACGAAACGCCGTTCCAGCCCCTCTTTCTGATCGTGGCGCTGGTGCCCATCTACCTGGCCGCAGCAAGAACCTCTTCTCTGGTTGGTCTGCTTTCCGGCACGCTTCTAATGACCGCTTCACTACTGCCCTTCGCCCGATTCGAAGTAACCGATCCAGTAGCCGGGGCGATTGTATTGACCGAGGGGTTCCACAACTCCCTGTTCCAACTGGCTGGCCCCGGACACCTGATGCCGCAATTTGTAGCTGCCGTCACGCTGCTCATGATGGGTGGAGTGGTTGCGATGTTCTGGCAGCCTCGAGTGGGTGGCATTATTGGCCTAATGGGCGTCATATCTCTCGCGTTCATCTGGAGCGCAGTACTGGATGATCCACCATATGAAGCGGGCATTCAGAAGATCATATTTACCGATTCAAAGCTACCCTTTGGCTACTATCTAGCTTGGGCCGGTGCAGCTGTTGCACTTCTGGGGGAGTTGATTGTTGTGGCATATCGCCGATACTCCCCCGCAGAATCTGAAATGAACGCGGAGGAGTGAGGGTGAGGAATCACGTGAACCTAACGGTGGGTGTTGGCGCGCGGAAGATAGCAATACAATTCGTCGGATTCCGACTACTTGGCCTACTGGCAATCACGATTGCTGTGATCGCCTGTGGTGGCGGTGGAACTTCAGCGCCCCTGGAGATTACCTATATATCCGAAGAAGACGGGAATGCAGAGGTCTTCTCAATCCTTGCAGATGGCTCTGAGAATTCCAAACGCCTTACTTCTACTCGCAACGACGGAGAATCTAGCCCAAAGTACTCTCCAGACGCGTCTTCAATCGCATTTCTCTCAGATCGCAAAGGTGATAACGATCTCTATGTGATGGACATCCTGGGCAATGGCGAGCAACGTGCAGTAGAAACCGACGGCAAACGAACGAGCTTCGCGTGGTCACCTGATGGCACGCGTATCGCGTATGTATCTGAAGACGCCGATGGAACTGAGATTCACGTGGTTGATGTTGAGGAGAAGCAGGAGCGCAGGCTCACCAAAAACGCCGCAACAGAGCAGCTTGGCAACTGGTCCCCGGACGGGATTTGGATTGTTTATGCCGTGACTGACGACTCCGAGTTCCAGGGCATCTACAAGAAGAACCCGGACGGAGTAGATGAGATTCAGTTGACCAAGTCGCCGGACTCAAAGCCACAATTTTCTCCAGACGGCAGCGGGATTGCCTACGAAAGTATTCGGAACGGCAAGCTGGAGATCTACATCATCGACGAGGACGCAGAGAACGAGACCAACGTCTCTGGTGGGGACAGTGACGATCACGATTTCGACTGGTCTCCCGACTCTCGCAAGCTTGTGTTCGTCTCTGACAGAGATGAGA
>CAUZJA010000283.1:0-3114 GCA_963579925.1 Dehalococcoidia bacterium
CGACATTGAGGTGCTGGAACGGTTCGGGTTCGAGCGGAGCGGAGCAATGCTCGTCGAGGGAACCGGCTACATCCTCAAGCATGGCCAGCAGCCGGGACTTGGTAACGGCGTCCGCTGGATTCACGCCGCAGCAGAGGCGACCACTTGTCTCTGATCGACGCCACCCGTCACTGGGGCTATCTACCGGGCCGACCACCAGTCCTGCCAGAAGGGCCTAGTCGAAGATCACTCCGGCGGCTACCGGATCGAACCCGTCCGGCCAGGTGGTGTTCTCGTCGGCCCTCGCGGCAATGAGGTTCGCCCTGACGAGAAAAGAGCAGCGGGCTGGTCCTCGGGGGCGATGGTTGCCCGATATACACGGGCACTGTCCGGAGAGTTGGCGGTAAGCGAGTTCCACGAAGCCTGGGGAAACCGATAGCGGTGAGTGGAGTCGATCCTGGCTGCCGATAGCACCGCACGGGCAGATCCATTCAGGTGGCGTCAACCGAGCGAACGAAATCAAGCCTGAAGAGCGTCGTAGGATTGGATTGTGACTTCTACCGCGCCGGGAACGCCGGACGACTTTGACTCCACGATCGCGAAGTTGGGGAGGGAACTTGTCCTAGCTGCCAACAGTCCCTCTGTCCCAGTTTCCACAGTCGTCCAGGTAGGAATTCTCGAATCGATCGCCAACGAGTGCGGTCGACAGGTACTGCGCCTCTACGAACAGGGCGACGACGAACCCAACCGAATGGGACTGTATGACGACGAGATGGTCGTTTACGAACTCCTCAGCCAGGGTTGGGGCCACTGGCTCTATTCCGGTAGCAAAGCCGTTGATGAGCGGCTTGCGCGATCAGTCGTTCAGGTGACTTTGGCCACCTGTTCGATCTGTCCAGGATTTGACCTGAACAACCGGGCCTCGGGGGCAGTCGCAAGCCATTGCGACACCTCCCGGGGACGGGATTTGGTATATCCGATTCTTAAAGAAATTGTTGAGAGACTTGACGGCCCTGAGTGGGGAGAGGCGCAGCGCATATGGCTAGAAAGGGAGTGGGGTAGCCCTCTCGGCATCAGCCTCGAATCGGTTGGGAACTTGAGCGAAATCTTCAACTGGATCGGAGATGGTCCTGTCAAACCGCGTTTTCGTAATGACCGGTCACTCTGGTCGTTTGATGAAGGGCAGTGGTCGTCTCGTAGACCTCAAGAACACACGGATGAACAGCCGGACCAGTCCGACCCGGAAACGCCCGCGACCCCACCGTTGAACCGCTTTGGCGTTATGGATGACGGGCAAGGGGCGATAGTCCACGCAATCCTTGGCCCAGTGCTTACCGAAGACCTGGTCCGGGCGGTCGCTGCCTCTGGCCTGCAGGAAGGAATCCTTGCCGAGTTCGCGGCCCAACTCAGGTGGCAGCAGGACAGGAAGTATCCCGAGATGCTGTTCATCATGGCTGCAGCGGCCCATGCGGCAGGAGTGGCCCAATCAGTTCCAAAACGGGAGGAGGGTTGGCCGCCGCTTGTGGCGGGCTATCACGTGGCCAATAAGCAGTTCGGCTGGGAGGTGCTTTCTGCTCTTCGGAGGTTTGGGGTCGATCCATTCGTCAATAGGGAGGATTACGACCGTTGGCTCCAGGCTGTAGCCAAGAAAGATGGGTGGAATTTTGTTCCGCCCCTGGAATTCGAGAATTGGTCGGACTCAGAAGAAGACGAATCAGAAGCTGGCAACAACACCGAAGGTGACCTCCCTCGACGCCGCGCAAGATTGATCGACCGCTTTAACCGCCGGGTTGGAAACGGAATCGAACGCCTTCGCAACAGACGGTAAGGCGTCAGATAGCGGGCCTCTTATTCGGAGAACTTCTAACGGCGCTGAACTCTTCCATCGTTTCACAAGGCATCCATTTCCCGATCCCGTGCTGATGTGCCCCTGAGCAACCGATTCCAGTTGCAGCAGACTCTGCTTCGAGTCGGGTTCTAAACATTAGTTTCTTATCTGCTGGATTTACTTTTGTTTCAGCACAACCCTCGCAACAGGCAGACTTTTCCTTCTTGCCATCCCGGTGTTCCCGATAAGCCGCGCTTCCCTTTTTAATGAGAATCATCAATGCTTCTTCAGATTCGCACAGACCCCAACCGTCGCCCTTTTTATGGGCACCGGTACAACCCAGCATCTTCCCCACCTTTAAGGCTTGCCGCCTACTGGGAAGAACGGTCTCAGCGACGGGATCTTTAGCCATCTGCCGACTCCTCAACAGTGATACTCGCAAATTCGGATGATTCATCTATCAGATCTTGAAACTTTCCGGCGTCATCCTCTTCGATCTCAATTTGGCGATTGTACGAACCCCGTATCAAACTTTCAAAAGGAGTCACAGTTTTGAGATGTTCCTCCCACAAAGGATCGTGATTGAAATAGTTTTCCCATTCCTCCAAGATCTCAGGATCTTCAGAACGAACCATAAATTCACCATCATCTAAAATGAAATATGTCTGGTTTGATTTAACTACATGATTCAAGTAATCCATGATCAGCCAAGCATCTTTCCAATAACGTAATCGATATCTATCTTACCGTCGGCACCTGTCATCGAATCAAGATGGTCACCAAGTTTGCGCCATTGGTTTTGAACATCCGCACTACTAAATTTATCTCGGAACGCCCCACCTTTAAATATGCGTTCCTTTTCATTCGGATCGTGCATCATGGTATTGAATCGGTCAAGCATCGTTCGTATCTGCTGTTCCAACACAGCCCTTCGGGCAGGATCAGCAGCAGAAGCATTTTTCAGATCTCTAATCAAATTGCTATCCATGCCGAAACCGTACCTACTTGGGTCTCTACTACCCGCTTGGAAGTTCCATGCTAAATCAATAGGAATAGCGCCAACTTCACCATCGCTGTTATGACCCATAAGACCGTTATTGGCGTGTCGATCACCAACCCCCAACAACCAATTGACCATAAAATTATCTACTCTTTGAGGTAAAGCGGCATCCCGATCGATCTCACCCAAATCAAAGTTCCGATGACCCCCACCAATTGTCATTGATTCAGCACCCGGAAGACCATTTAAGGCATGTTCTAATACAACTGCCGTTCCTTCTTGCCCTTGACGAGTTCGTATCTTTCCA
>CAUZJA010000284.1:0-3090 GCA_963579925.1 Dehalococcoidia bacterium
GTTTCCGCCCTTACGACTATCGCATAGCGCGGAATCAAGGCGGTGCTAATCGCCGCCACAAGACTCGGTAGATTGTTTCCGAAACTGGCGGCAGCGATGATGCCAAGAAGCAGTCCAGGGAACGACATGAAGAATTCCATCACGGGATCAATCAAGCGTCCCCAGGTCTTGTTGAAGTAGCCCGAGACTATTCCCGCGGCCGAGCCTACCGCGCCGCCAACCACCAAGCTTGCGACAGATACGCCGATCGTGTATCGGGTGCCGGCCGCTATTCGGGCAAACATGTCGCGCCCTAGCTGATCGGTTCCCAGCAGGTGATATCGACTTGGGGGAGTCAAAGCGATCCCGGAGTTCTGTGCAAACGGGTCTGGCGCGAGAATTGCGCCAAGTGTTGCCACACCTCCCACGATGAGCAAACACGTTAAGCCGGCCGCGAGGCTCTTTCGATCGGCCCCGTAAAGCAACTGATTTCGTGCACGCCCGGTGGCATCCCCATTCACTTCCTGCGAATCCACAATCACTTCCTGCGAATCCACAATTCTCCCCACTATGCGCGAGCTCTCACTCGGGGATCAGCCACCCTGTAGATGGCGTCACCGATAAAGTTAATCAGGATTACAAACACTCCAATAACCAGTACAACCCCCTGGACAACCGGGTAGTCGCGATTTTGGATTGCATCAACCAGAAGGGAACCAAGCCCTGGCCGCGCGAAGACAATCTCCACGACAAATATGCCACTCAATAGAGTGATGAAACGCACGGAGGCCATGCTCACCACCGGTAGCAAAGCATTCCGCAGCACGTGATTGTTCAATACCCTTGTCCTGCCGATGCCCTTGGCGACCGCAGTCATCACGAAATCCATGCGCATCACCCCTTCCATCGCGTTTCGGACGACCCGCGCAATGATCCCCGCCTCTCTCGCTCCGATGGCAACCATAGGCAAGGCTAGATGTTGGAGTAGGTCGATGGGGTCTGACAGCGATCCACCCCCGGCTACAGGCAGCCACCCGAGTTGAAGGGAGAAGACGTAGATGAGCAACAACCCAGTCCAGAACGTGGGGGCTGACAGAGCGAGCGTACTCACAGCGCCTATCGCTCGATCGACGATGGTGTTGCGGAAACGCGCCGCTACTAGACCGCCGGCCACACCAAAAACAATCGCAAAGGTGAAGCTCGCGACAGCCAAGATCAACGTGTGATAACCGCTTGAGGTAAGCAGAGTGCTAACGGGGCGATGGCTCCGAAAGGAGAAACCAGCATCTCCCCGAACCAGACGGGTCATGAAGTCGACGTATTGCTCAGCAAGCGGGCGGTCGAGCCCAAGATCGGACTCGACCGCCAGCACCAGCTCCGGAGTGGCATAGTCGCCAAGTTGCACAAGAGCCGGGTCGCCCGGAATCACTCGCATCACGATGAATACCGCAGTGGCGATTACCAGAAGCGTTCCAACCGCTCGCAGGACTCTTCTAGACATCAGTCTTGCAGTCCTCGCTGATATACGACCAGGCCGAAACCTCTCAGCTTATTTATTCTATTCGTTCATCGTCACGCCACCGGGGCTCCACACTGGTGAGAAACCATCGAAGTTGAAGTTCTCAGCATTCACTCGGTTGCCAAGGGCCCACCCACTGCCCTGGTTCGACAGCGGCAGAATGTACACCTCATCCATGATTTCTCTTTGGATATCCCCGTATGCCTGACTAACCGCTGCCTCCCCGACAATGCTCTTTGCTGAGGCAATATCTTCGGTCAGGGAGGGGGTGGCACAGTTGCCGTAATCGCGAGGACCACCAACGGAGAAGTAGGGAGAAAGATACTCATCTGCCGTATTGCGCGCACCCGCACTAACCCAGATGTCGAAATCACCAGCGACTCCGCGCTGGACCGTCACGGCAGCTTCCACCTTTTCGAAAGTCACCGTGATACCAGCTTCTTCGAACCCCCGTTTCATTACTTGCGCTAGGTCTTCGAAACCGTAGGAGTCGGTGTACATGATGCTCAGCGGCTCTCCCGCGTATCCTGCTTCGTCTAGCAATGCCGCGGCCTGCACCGGATCGTACTCATACGTCGCAATATCCTCTGTGTACTCGGGCACCCTTGGATTCAAGAAGTTTTCTTGCACCGCATGAAAGCCTCGCGAGGCCTCTGAGATCGACTGTCTGTCGATCGAATGCATGAGGGCTTGACGGAACAGTTTATTCGACGTCAGGTGGCCAGCCCGGCAGTTCGGATGGGCCCAGTTCACCCAGGTGCTCGAGTCGTTGAATTTTGGATTGACGTTACCTAGCGCCTCGGCCGTTTCAAGTCCAGCGACCGTGGTTATCAGAGACGCATCGATTTCACCATTCTCCATGGCCAATATCTGCGTAAATTCAGACGAGATAACACTAAGGGTAATTCCGGCTATATCTGCTGGACCACCGAAGTATTCATCGAATCTTGCGAAGGTCAGCGATTGGCCGGGCACGCGCTCAACGAACTCGAAAGGTCCTGTACCGATCGGAGACAGCGCAAGCTCGTCACCCCGGTCAGCGAATGCAGATTCACTCATGATAAACCCGTTATGCCAAGCAATAATGGTCAGGAACGAATTCGAGGGTTCCGACAAGATGATCGAAACCTCGTAGTCGCCTGAGGTTGTGACTTCGTCAACAATCCCGTACAGGGGACCAATGCTAGCGCCGTTCTCGGGATCCCGAAGGTAGTCAATGGTGAACTTCACGTCAGCCGATGTCAGTTCCCCATAGCCTCCGTGAAACTGAATCCCCTGTCGCAGTTTGAAGTTGTACGTCAATCCATCATCACTGATGAACCAGGATTCAGCAAGGTCCGGTATGATCTCAGTAGTGGGCATATTGAACCGAACTAACCCGCTGTATACCAAGCTTGCAGCAACACGGTCCTGACTCAACCGGAGCTTAGGGGGATGGATATTCACTGGTTCCTGGCCGATTGCTATGCGTAGGACGAGATCGCTGGCCGTTGTTTCTGTAGTGTCGCTGGCCGTTGTTTCTGTAGTGTCGCTGGCCGTTGTTTCTGTAGTGTCGCTGGCCGTTGTTTCTGTAGTGTCGCTGGCCGTTGTTT
>CAUZJA010000285.1:0-3088 GCA_963579925.1 Dehalococcoidia bacterium
GACAGTCGGCCGAGGCCGGTGATCTCCAGTTCGACTTTTTCGCCGTCTTGCAACGGGCCAAGGCCGAGGTGGTTGGTGCCTGTGGCGATGATGTCGCCGGGGTTAAGCGTGACTTCAGCAGAAACCCACTCGATTACTTCACCCACTGAACGAGCCATGTCTGACGTGTTGAAGTTGTGGCGCAGGTCGCCGTTGTTCCAGAGCCTGATATCGAGGTTCTGGGGGTTAGGAACGTCATCGCTGGTGAGGATCCACGGGCCAATTGGGCCGAAGGTGTCCCACGACTTCTGCCACCAGAAGCTGTTGTTGCCGTTGGGTGAGATGCCGCGGGCGGAGACGTCCATGAAGTTTAGGTAACCAAATACATGGTCCAGTGCGTTTGCGGCACTGACTTTACTGGCGGTCTTGCCGATCACGACGCCCAACTCAGATTCGTGGTGGAACACGTCCGCAGGGATGTTCGGCAGCACTACGGTATCGCCCTTGCCGATAATCGAACTTGGCGCTTTCAGGAACGCGTCAACGTCGTATGCCTTCGGGATGGTGCCGGACTCCATGTAGTTGCCGGCCATGCAGACCAGCTTGCCGAGCTGTGGCACTGGCGGCCTGAAGCGCACTGAGTCGACGGGCTTGCCGGCGCGGTAGTTGGCGGCGGCTTCCAGTTGAGGTCGGAACTCATCGAAGCGACCGGTGAGGCCTTCCAGCAGGTCTTGCGGCTTGAGGCGTGGGATGGACTCAAGAATATCGGAGACATCAACGACTACTACAACGTGCCGCTACGATAGCGTCGGTAGATTACCGGCGACGGCGGTCGACGGCAATCCGAGGTAGGGCCTCGTTTAGATGTTGTATATCGTCTCTGCGTTTCTCGAGAAGAGGGCTGTACGCTCTTCGTCGGTGAAGTCTGCGGTGATCTCGAGGTAGGCGTCCACGAGGTAGTCGTAGGTGCTGAAGAGCCAGTCGACAGGCCAGTTGGAGCCGAAGAAGGCGCGGTCGATGCCGAACGTCTCTATGCAATGCAGAACGTAAGGTTTGATGCCGTCGGCGGTCCAGTTGGGTTCGGCCATTCCGAGTGCGGATATCTTGCAACGGATGTTGTCGGCTTGAGCGACGGTCGCCATGCCCTTCTTCCACTTTTCCAAGTACTCCGGATTACGCTCTACGGGCGACCCGGTGTGGTCGACGACGATAGTGATGTTTGGGAACTTGCTGGCCAGGGCCAGTAGCTTCTCCATACCTTGCCACTGCACGCTCATGCTGGGAACCAGATTGTTCTTCTCAAGCAGTGCGAAGCCGTGCTGGAAGTCGGAGCTGACAAGGTAATCGCCAGACGAGAAGTCGCGAATACCACGCATGTTGGCGAACTGGCAGTGGCGCTCAAGCTCCGCTTCTGCGTCGGGATGGCTCAGATCGGAGTAGGCGACGATGCCGTGCGGGAAGCCTGTGCGATCGGCCGCTTCCTGGAGCCATTCGGTTTCCTTGACCGGGTCCTTGGACCCAATGGCCGCCTGGACATGCACGGCTTTGGTGACGTTAACGTTGGCGTTGCGAATCTCGGCGATGTAATCCTCAGCGACGTAATTACGTTCGGCAAGTTTCTGTATCTGATTGCCGAGAGATGGGTGCGGAACACCCGGTTGCCAGTGGGCGTAGTGCAGCTCTGGATGCTGCATATCGTAGTAGTGGACGTGGGTGTCTACGAAGTCAACTATTGCCATAATTTGGTCTCCTCAGCGGCTGGAAGTCAGCCTATTCGATTACCTTTTTGCCGGTGGCGTGGTGGCCGACATATTACGGTAGCTGCGGCAGTGATAGATGATGCTAATAAGTAGTAATGATAGTATCTATAGTAACAATAATGTTATACGTACAATACAAGTAATGTTATGACTGATAATACCTACGCTCCTCGATTCGAACATACAGCTGGCATCGCTAGTGACATTGAGGAGATCGAACGGCAGCGTTGGCTCGTTGACAACATGCTGCTCATGCCAAAGTACGAAGAGTGGATTCAGCGCAGTGTCTGGATAGCGCGCGTGGCTGCTACTACTGCGATTGAGCAGCTGGGCATTGGTGAAGAAGCGGTCAGTGAACTGGCGAAACGAAGCCCCGCTGGAAACTTAGATGACGCAGAGCAGGCCAATCTAAACGCGTTACGGGCGTATGAGTTCGTCGACTTCGTGAGTGATCAAGACGATTCCTTCATGGACGAGCTCGTAATCCGAGAGTTGAATCGAGTGTTCTTGTTGAACACGAAAGAGACCAATACACCGGGCGTCTACCGGAAAGGTCAAAATCAGGTCTACAAATTCACGCCTCCAAACGCTGGAGACGTTCCTGATCTCATGCGTGGATTTGCCCTGTGGCTTCGCGATGACAGTAATGAAATTCACCCCATTCTCAAAGCGGGGCTTGTCCATCTGCACTTCGTAGCCATCCATCCGTTCTGGGATGGAAATGGTCGAACTGCTCGCGCGTTGCTGACAATGATTCTTCAGCGTTCTGGATGGGGCTTCAAGAAACTGATCTCGCTTGAGACCGAGTTCTATAACCCGCGGGATGACTATCTCACAGCGATAGAACGAGCCACTGACACGGAGTTCCAGGAAGACTATGACGCAACTGTATGGCTGGAGTACTACACGTCCGCATTGTTGCGTGCTGTGGATCGGCTGGCGGCGACTCTAACGGACTGGAAACGGGTTGTTGAAGATGCCCATGGGCAATTCAAAAAATTCGGGCTCAGTGCTCGCGAAACAGATGGTCTCGTCTACGCTGTACACAAAAAGCAAATAAAGCGCAGTGACTACGTTGAGATCACGGGCGTTTCGCCGATCACTGCGTCAAGAGACCTCGCTCACATGGTGAAAGTTGGAGCACTCATTCCAGAAGGAAACACCAGAAATCGTGTCTACATCCCGGCGGGTCACCAACAGAGCTAAGAAGCGTCGAGCTCAGAGTAGGTAGTGACCTGCCCCCAAGACCGTTACCACCGATTATCTCGGTTCTCCGACTAGCTGTAGCCTGGGCATGATGACCTCTGGGGCTGGCGGTCGGTATCCAAGTGAGCTGTGTGGCCGGATCG
>CAUZJA010000286.1:0-3083 GCA_963579925.1 Dehalococcoidia bacterium
GCCGCCACAGGTCTATGACGTTGAGATACGGCGCTCCAGGAAACGTAATAAGATCAAAATCGAGACGATGCCGCCCGAAGAGTTCTTTGTGGACGCTGCGGCCACCTCGCTCGACGATGCTATGGTCGTAGGGCATCGCACGATGGCGACCGTATCGTCGCTGGTCGCGCTGGGTTATGACCGCGATATGCTTGACGAGCATCTGTCTGATCAAATCGCGTTCATCGATAATGACGAATACTGGGCGCGCACATCGAGTCCGGATGTGCAAGGTCCGATTTCCGCTTACGAGAAAAGACGGGTTTTGTACGTTGAGGCATATTGCTACATCGACTACGACGGTGACGGGATAGCCGAGCTCAGGCGCGTCTGCACGGTAGGCGACGGCTACGAGATCGTGAACAACGAGCCAGCCACCGACATCCCGTTCGCGATGTTCAACTCCGATCCGGAACCGCACGTTTTCTTCGGCTCGGATCTGGCCGATCAGACCAAAGACATCCAGCGCGTGAAGTCGGCTGTGTTGCGTGGGATTTTGGACTCGCTGGCGTTCGCGCTCTACCCGCGTACCGGCGTGGTAGAGGGCATGGTCGAGATCGACGATGTGCTGAACCCAGAGGTCGGCTCAATCATCAGAATGCGCCAGCCCGGTATGGTGCAGCAGTTGAATGTGCCGTTCCTCGGCAAGGAAGCCTTCCCGATGCTGCAATACCTGGACGCGATGAAGGAAGCGCGTACCGGCCAGACAGCCGCATCCCAGGGCCTCGACCCCGATGTCCTGCAATCGACCACCAAGGCAGCGGTTACCGCTACGGTGCGTGGCGCGGAACAGCGCCTCGAGCTCATGGCGCGGATGTTCGCGGACGGGTTCCGGCGAATGTGCAAAGGCGTACTCAAACTCGTTATCACACACCAAGATCGCGAGCGCATGGTCAGATTGCGCGATGAATGGGTGCCGATCGATCCCAGGGTGTGGGATTCAAATATGGATTGCAGCGTGAACGTAGGGCTCGGCCACGGCATGGCCGACGATAGGCTTGGGGTGTTGGGCCAGGTGGCCTTGCAGCAGAAGGAAATCTTAGAAAAGCTCGGGCCTAGCAATCCTTTGGTCGGGCTCGGACAGTTCCGTAACACGCTCGCCAAGATGCTAGAAGTGAGCGGGTTCCAGGATCCGAGCCAGTTCTTCAAGCCGATTCCGCCCGACTATGAGCCGCCGCCACCAGAGGAGCCGGCCAAGCCGTCACCGGAAGAGATGATGGTGCAGGCCCAGGTGATGGATATCCAGGCCAGATCTCAGATCGAACAGCAGAAACTCCAGCTCGCGGTGATGAAACAGCAGCAGTTGGACGAGCGCGAAAGTGCCAGAATCGCTGGCGATCTCGCTATACGCGAATTCACGGCTGAAGAGAAGTTCCAGAACGATGTAGATATTGAGGTGCTGAAGGCGAGCCTGCGGGAAGGGCTGTGATGGACTTGAACAGCGAACAGAAGGGACGCCGCGCCCAGGAGATCCTGGACGATCCGGTGTTCGTAGAGATGATCGGGCGCACCCGCGAGGGATATGTTGTGCAGTGGACGCTTTCAGAGCCCGGGGCTATCGATGAACGTGAGGCCCTGAGTGCCGCGAATCGCGGACTAGACGAGATGTTGCGCGGATTGCGGACTTTGATCGCGGATTGGACGATGGAAAAATCACGCAAGAAAACCAAGAAAGGAAGGAAGTGATGAGCGAAGCCGGTATTGAACAAGCTGGCCCGCGCTCTATGGGCGATATCCAGGAAGTTTTTGCCCAAGTGCTGACCGGACCCGAGGAGCTACCGGGAGGGGATTCTTCGTCAGAAGAGCAACCCTCGACCGATTCCTCGGATGTAGCACAGCAGCAGGATCCCGAGTTAGCCGATGACTCGGTGGTGGACGAGCAACCAGTTGATGAACCGGAGGGCGAGCTATCTGAAAATGATCAGCCGATTTACACCATCAAGGCAGATGGTGAGGAGTCGCAAGTATCGTTGAACGAACTCGTTAACGGATACCAGCGCGGTGCAACGTACACACAACGGCAGCAGGAGCTGGCCGAGGAGCGGAAGACGCTGGAAGAGCAACTCCAGAACGTGCCCGCCCAAGAGGCCGCCATGCGGCAGACGTATCAGCAGTACCAGGAGGTGCTGCAACAACTTCGAGGACAGATGGAAGCGGCCAACGCGCCGGCTAACCTGGATTGGAACGCGCTCGAACGCGATGACCCGGTCCAGTGGCTGAAGCTAAAGGAGCTCGAGCGCCAGCGCGGCGCAGAGATCCAGGCAGTGCAGGCCGAACAGGGCCGGATCCAGCAGCTCACGCAGCAGGAGAATGACAACCGGCTGCACCATCATATCGCTGTTGAGCGCACAAAAGTTCTCGAAAGAATTCCTGAGTGGTCGGACGGCGATACTCAAGCCAATGATCAGCGGAGATTAATGGAGTACGGACAAACTGAAGGCTACTCTCCGGAGGAGCTCAATCAGTTGTACGATGCCCGAGCAGTAGTGATACTGCGAAAGGCGATGCTCTACGATGAGCTGACCACAGGCGACAAGATCACCTCGGCTAAATCCAAAATCGGCAGTGTGAGCGGCGGCAGCAAAACGATTGCCGTCCAAACACGCTCCCGTAAGGCGAAAGCGGCAAGAGCCAGGCTGAAAGCGACCGGCAAGGTCGATGACGCTGCGGCAATTTTCGCGAACATCCTTACGGAATAATCGGAGAGAATCATGGCTGTAATTGCGAATTCATTTACTACTTACGATGCGAAAGGCATTCGGGAGGATCTCAGTGACTTGATCTCTGATATCAGCCCGACTACGACGCCTTTCCAGAGCAACATTGGCACCCGTGGCGCAGACAACACCTACTTTGAGTGGCAGACGGACGCCCTCTCTACGGCCAGTGCAACGCCCGTAGTCGAAGGTCAGGATCTGTCTTCATTCACGGCTATCACTCCCACCGTTCGCCTTGGCAACTACTGCCAAATTAACATGGTGGACTTCATTATATCGGGCACCGAGCAGCGCGTGGACAAGGCGGGCAGGGCGTCTGAGGTCGGT
>CAUZJA010000287.1:0-3066 GCA_963579925.1 Dehalococcoidia bacterium
TTTTCCAGACAATATATTGAAGTCAACTCTGTGTCCGACTGCCTTGATTCGCCGCAACTGGCTGACCAGTTGCTTAAGACCATTAGACTTATATCTGACACAGACAGGAATTAATCCTCCTGATATCCACATGCAACCACTCCCTCGCCTGCCTCCAGGTCTCCATTAACACCGCCTCACCTCGCCTTCTTACACAAACAATTCCCATCACCATCAAGGGCTGTTATTCTTCGGGGGTCCGTTGCGCTGAGGTAACGGCATATTTATTAAGCTTTTACTGAATCGTTGCGGAAGGTATTTCATGGACCTAGGCATTGCTGGAAAAACTGCATTCGTTACCGGAGGTAGCAGAGGACTTGGGCGAGAAGCCGCCCTTGCTCTGGCGGCCGAAGGTGTAAATGTGGCCGTGTGCGCACGTGGTGCAGATGGGCTACAGAAGATTCAGAGCGAACTTGAGGCCCATGGCGTGAAAGCCACTGCATTCCAGGCTGACCTGGGTCAAGACGGCTCCACCGATGAGGCACTGGCAACCGCAGTTGACGCTCTGGGTGCTGTGGATATCCTCGTCAACAACGTTGGCGGCAGCATGGGCACTGCCGGCGTACTGGACAGTTCAGAGGAAGATTTTCAGAAAGTCTTCGATCTCAACCTCTGGGCAACGGTACGGCTCATGAAGCTCACTGCACCAGGTATGAAAGACCGGGGCTGGGGTCGAATTGTGAACATCGCGTCCATATTTGGTCGCGAGCACGGCGGCACTGCCCCGTACATGGCGGCCAAGGCCAGCGTGATTGCGGTCTCCAAGCACCTCGCACTTGAACTAGCGCCCACTGGCGTATGTGTGAATTCCATTGCTCCCGGCTCAATCAAGCATGATCAGGGCAGCTGGGAGAAGTTTGAACAGAACAACACGCCAGAAGTGGTCGCCGAGTTCATTTCACGCAACATGCCTATGGGCAAATTCGGCTGGCCTGAGCCGGTTGGCGCAACCGTTGCGTTCCTGGCCTCTCAGCAAGCCGGCCTGATTTTGGGCACTTGCATCAACGTAGATGGGGGTCAGTCACACAACCTCTATTAAGAGGGGAGACTGGGAGCGCCTATCGCAGACGCTCCTCAACCACCGTCTTTTCGACGTAATAAAGAAGTGGCCTCACAATTATGTAAGGCCACTTCTAGCTTGAAACCGATCTTCTGGCATGAGACCGACCCTCTGGCTTGAGACCGATTTAGCGGGGTTCTACGTCTGGTACTCCCAGGTCTACGTTCAGCGTCCGCTCTGCCCACCGGCCAACCCGGAGCAACCGCTCTTCCTCAAATCCCCGAGCGATAAACTGCACACCCAGCGGCAACCCTGACTTGTTTAACGCCGTTGGTATGTTTAGCTCCGGTAGCCCGGCTGTCGTCCAGGGCGCTTGAAATGCTGGATTCCCGGTAGTCTCTGGAGTTGGCGCGACTGCCGGTGTTGCAGGTGCCAACAGAGCATCAAATGCACCTCCTATGGCCTCCTCCATATCCCGCCTGAATCTTCGGCGAAGTTGCTGAGCTTGAACATACGATGATGCCGGAATCAGTTGCCCTGCCTCAATGCGCGAGCGCACATTGGGGGCATAATCAACCGCCCGATTGCCGTGAATCTCGCGATGTACCTGCGCACACTCTGTATAGTCGATAATCACCTGAGCTTCATTGATGCCAAGTACAGAATCCGGCAAATCGATGAAATCGACGATTGCACCGGCTCCCTCAAGAGCCTGACTCACCTGATGCAGATTCGCCTTAGTCTCAAGATCTGCCATATCCGCAAACGGCCCAGCAATAATTCCAATGCTCGGAGTCCACGCCGGGTCTTCATAATCCAGAGACAAAGTGGTAGATGTTGGCGGTCGATTCGCCGACCCTGGATCGCGTGGATCGTATCCGGAAAGCGCATCCAACATGATCGCCGCGTCTCGCACCTCTCTCGTCATCCACCCCAGCGTGTCCAACGTCCAGCTAACGGGAAATACTCCCCACCTGGAAACACGTCCGTACGTGGGCTTGAGTCCCACCACGCCGTTGTAGGCCGCGGGGCGATTGACCGAGCCCGCCGTCTGAGATCCAGTCGCCACAGGACACATGCGCACGGCCACTGCTACAGATGAGCCGCTGCTGGAGCCGCCCGGTGTGCGGTCTTTGTTCCACGGATTTAGGGTAACGCTGGGATCGCCTGATGCAAATTCAGTCGTCACCGTCTTACCTAGAATGATTGCGCCAGCAGTCTTCAGCGACTCAACCGCTGCGGCATCATAGTCAGGCATGAAATTGGC
Organism: Dehalococcoidia bacterium; assembly: GCA_963579925.1. Lineage (GTDB taxonomy): Bacteria > Chloroflexota > Dehalococcoidia > Lucifugimonadales > Lucifugimonadaceae > UBA1151. Next base: position 2,307 of record CAUZJA010000287.1, read on the forward strand.
GTACACACGAGAGCCCATGCTGGTTCGAATGCCATCGGTGAAATAGATGTCCTTGAGACCCACGGGAATCCCGTGAAGTGGTCCTCGAACCCCGCTGCTTGCGATCTCTTTGGCGGCCGTATGAGCCGCTTCAAGCGCTCCTGGCCGATCGATCGTCTCCCATGCCCGCAACCTTGGTTCAAGTTTTTCAATCACATCTAGGCAATCTTGAACCAGATCAACCGGTGACAGCTCTCCAGAAGCTATCTGCCTGGCAGCCTGAGAAATCGTCAGCGATGATGGGCTACCCACCGGCTTTCTCCTGACTTGAACTCTCAGGATCCACGCCAAATTCTCCTAGATAGGCTCCCGGACCATCAGTGTGGTCAAATTTGAACATGCTCACGCGGGCAATCGCATCCGACGCCTTTTTGAGGGTCGTTTCGATTTCAGCCGTTCGTGCCTCCCCCCAGCGATCTACCGAGGCCTCACGCAGCTTCAGATAAGAGCGCGCTCGTGCTTCCTCAAGTGTCTTCATCTCTGACATATCTGAAACCTTGCCACCAGACGCTCCAATCAGGGGTTAAACAACATCGCCCGGGCATTTTAGCCCGGGCGATGAATGATTGCTGTGTTGCCCGTTAGGGCGAAGCTGCCTCTTAGGCTACTTCGACCGTTGCGCCAGCATCTTCAAGCTTGGTCTTGGCTTCGTCTGCCTCTTCCTTGCTGACTGCTTCCTTCACAGGCTTCGGTGCAGCCTCAACCAGGTCCTTCGCCTCTT
>CAUZJA010000288.1:0-3065 GCA_963579925.1 Dehalococcoidia bacterium
TCTACCCGGACCCCGGATTCCCGATCTACAAGTCAATGATCGACTACATGGGTGGCAAGGCTGTTCCCATGCGCTTGCATGAAGAGAACGGATTCAACGCAGATATTGATGCGTTGCGGGCATCGGTCAACGAGAAGACCAAGCTCATCATCGTTAACTCGCCCAACAATCCCTGCGGTAGCGTTATCCCGAAAAGCGATCTGGCAGAGATTGCGGAGATCGCAAAGAGCGTGGATGCCGTTGTGCTGGCGGATGAGGTCTACAAGGACCTCTACTACGAAGGCCAGCACGAGTCGATAAGCCAGTTCGACAACATGCGTGAGCGGACGGTGATCCTGGATGGGATGTCCAAGAGTTACGCCATGACCGGTTGGCGCATGGGCTATGGCGTGTTCCCGGATGCGCTGGTCGAGCCAATTTCACGTTTGATCACCAACAGCGTCTCTTGCACCAATGCCCCAACTCAGATTGCAGCAGCGGCGGCGATTGACGGCCCACAGGACTCGGTCAAAGTGATGCTGGATGAGTTCCGCACACGCCGGGAGTTGATCGTTGGTGGGCTGAACAACATCAAGGGCATCAGTTGCATCCAGCCTAAAGGCGCTTTCTACACCTTTGCCAACATCAAGGGCACAGGGATGAGCAGCCAGGAGTTCTCCGATCGCATGCTTGCAGAGGGCGGCGTTGCGCTGCTCTCAGGCACGGCATTTGGCGATTTCGGTGAGGGATACATACGACTATCGTTCGCGAACTCTCAAGAAAACTTGACCAGTGCGCTCGGTCGCATTGAAGCGTTCCTCAAGGACAAGGTCTAACTTTCTGATCTCAGGCTGACCTCAGGCTTTTAGTCTTCGACGTCCCAACCGGGGAACAGCGGACCTTCCTTCTCTCGCTTCACGCCGTACGCGTGCATTAGATCGCGAGAGTTCGCTTTGGCAATCGCTCGCAGAACGTGCTTTGTGGCCTCTCGCACCTGCTTGTACGGCGCCTCGACACGTGTGTTGAGATTCTCATCCAGCAATCCCCACATTGGCGGCACTTCATCCGTGCGAATCAGTCCAGAGGGCGCCATTACATAGTGGTGATGGGCGCACCTCAGATACGCCGGATCATGAAACTTCGTGCTGAAAGTGGTGATTCGTTCCCGCAGACGTCGCCGTTGGTTCACCCGATCGCCATGGTCACCCAACGCCTGTCGATAGCCCGCGTCCTGACGCCAGTTTTCATCGCTGGGATCATCAGTCGAGTCTTTGGCGTACGTGGCGGCAGCTTCCAGAATCCCCGCCGATAGCCTGACCGATTCCTCGACCATTGGCTCACGGTCTTCAAGTCGTTCGAGATCTTTTGGAGTTTTGTCATCACGCGACTTGTCGGACCGGCTGACTTTTACCTCGACCAGGTAGACCCGATTCTCTGGTCCAAGGCCCACCACATCGGCAATGCGGCCAAATGGGCCTTCCAGACGCACCTCAAATGCGATTGCACGGCATCCAACTTCTTTGAAGAGCCACTCCCACGCCGCCCATTTGAGCTGGTAGGTGAGAGTCGTTTCATTGCGTCGCTTGAACGCGAGTTGATTGGGGTCAGCAGGAACGGGTTGCGGGGACGCTTTTGTCTTTGCCAAATGGGGAATCGCACTTGAAATTGGGTGAATATCCTCGCAAAGAGAAGTCGGAGGACTTCGAGAGCATAGAGGAACGTGCACCAACCTGACATGAGCCTCTGTCAGTTCGCGCCTTCTGTCCGGTAGGGTCAAGGTAACTCATCTGGCTACCCCCATATGACCATGAGGCTGCGCGGACACGCTGCCGAACAAATGATCAGAGCCGAAGTAACGCTGAGGTCAGATTCCCCTCTAACCCCTCGGGCGACAGCTTCGGCTCTGGTGTTTAAGAGGCTACTGAGGCTGCTGGTGGTACAAGCATGTAGCCCTTGCCGCGTACAGTCTTGATCAGTTCACGGCCCATTGGCGCATTGGCCAGTTTGCGGCGAAGCCTGTGGATGGTCACATCCACGCTGGTTGAAGCGCCAATGGACTCTGCAAGATTCTCCGGCGCAACCGTGGCCCCAGGTGATGATGCAAGTTCGTAGAGGAGATCAAACTCCGTTCGCGAGAGTGATATCGCTACATCGCCGACAATCGACTTCTCATTCACTGGGTCCAGGCTAATGCCACTCAACTCGATCGGTCGTTTCTGAGCATCAGCGTCTCCAGATCGTCCAGCCCATGCCAGTTCACGTTCCAGGATCGTTTTGGGACCAGCGACAACACCCGTAGTCTTTTCCTGCGTGCGCTCAAGGTAGGGGAGAGCAAATGTGATGAGTCGCTCAACGTTGTCTACGCGATCACTCACATTTTGTGTTTTTGACTCACACTGGATGACCAGTGCGCCTCGGTTGGCTGAGTGAGATCCAAACGGCAGGATACTCATTTGAACGTCGTCTGAACCGATCGACTGCTTGCGTTGCGTTCCAATCGCATTTCGGAGCGTGGATTCGATATCCGCATCCAGCCTGAACGAATCAGAACTGGCTTCCAATCCCGGTGCTGAATCAGACTTGTCCTGAAAATAGACACCAACGGATGAGAATCCGACTACCGCACCAATTGAAGCGATGACCTGTGTTGACCATGCCTGGCGATCCGAGACCCCACCGAATCGAGGCAGCGCATTGAGGATTCGTTCCGCCATCGCACCAGTATTTGCGTCTCCCATCCGGGAGCCACTGGTGCGGAGAACCAACCGCTCATGTGAAATGAATGAAGCGAGCGCCGCAGTGACTATGGTTGGTGTTGCGATGAGTTGCAGCGATACTGCAACGCTCCATCCTGCCATTGTGAGACCGGGCAAAAGCATCAATCCAAGCAGGGCGACGCTTGCCGCTGCGCCTATGTAACTAAGAAACAGGCCAGCTCTAATTGCCACGATGGGTGCGAGAGCAATCGCAGCGGTGGCCGGTCCGAAGCTATGGAATGCGATGGCAAAGAGCACTGATTCAGCGACGATCATCCCGTAGATCCAGGCATCTGACTGGAACCACTTACGCAGTGGTGAAACGCCAAC
>CAUZJA010000289.1:0-3050 GCA_963579925.1 Dehalococcoidia bacterium
CTCGCGAATTACTTCGATATCGCGTTTTGAAACAGGCTGGGCCTTGTCCCAGTCCTTGTCAACATCAGAGCCAACATTCTTTTTAGGGTCAGCAACCGCGTAGTTCTCTTTTGCGTTGCTGCGCTTGTTGACCATGTCAAAATTCACGCCAATTTTGAAGAACTGTATGGTCGGCAACATGCGCCAGCCCAGAGCACCCGTCTCTTTGCCCATCTGATCCACCGTGTCATCAATGGAAACGCCGGGCGCTACGGCAACCGTAAACCAGAGATTGAAATCACCGGTCCGACCATAGTTGTGGCTGACACCGGGATGTTCATTGATGATTTGCGCGCCGCGATCAAGATCTTCATCATTCAACTTCATGGCGACGAGCGATGACTTGTATCCGAGGCGGCGCGTGTCATATATGGAACTGACCTGGCGGACCACGTTTCGCTTCTTCAGGTCTGTCATCAGCTCCATGATGTGTTCTTCGGAGGTGCCCAACCGTTCGGCTATTGCCTCGTAGGGCTCCTCTACGAGAGGAAATTCTGACTGAATTAGATTCAGTAGTTCCTGTTCGACTTTTCCGAAAGTTTTTGCGGTAGACAAAGGTTGTAGGCCAACGCTTCCCAGGCTCGTAAAACGGTGTGATTATTTGGATAGAAACGATGATTGTATCGATCGCCTACATAAGCATAGATGAGTGAAGTGTGAGTTCAAGAGCGAGTTTTCATAGAACTAGGTCGGTAATTACCTTCCGTGCCCGAGTTGTGTCCACATGTGTTGCGACGCCCACTTGAGGACCGTCGGTGTCTCTGAACGTGTTGCCACGTGAGGGATCATCTGAACAATCCACTGAGACTCCTGCGATCTCAATGTCGACGATAGACCGATCAAGGGCCACTGCCATGGCAAGCGGGTCGCAAAGTTGGAATACTTCGCGATCCATGTGGGATTCAAACCACGCTCTCATCATCGCTCCACTTGGCGTCTGGCTGTCGCTAACGTCAGGGCGCGTCAGTGTGACCAGATTGCACACGTCCAGACTCACGAGGGTAATCGGAATGCCTGACTCAAACACCTGCTGAGCCGCTTCCGGGTCATTCCAGGTGTTGAATTCGGCATCGGGCGTGCGGTTTCCGGGGCCATCGACGGCACCTCCCATCACCACCATCTCCTTGATAGAGCTTGCCACTTCAGGATGCCGCTCCAGAAGCAGTGCTATGTTGGTCAGCGGGCCAATCGGGAGGAGGGTGATCTGTTCCGATGCATCGGTAAGCTTCTTCGCCATCCACTCAATGGCATCGGTTGATGCGAGTGATCGATCAGGCAAGGGAAGTTCCATCGATAGCCCTGTTGGGCCGTGGAACCCGGCAGCGAATTGAAATGGCCGAGTCAGCGCCGCATTCACTCCGCTCGCAACCTCAACTTCGTCGGCTCCCAGCGCATGAAGCGTTTTCAGCGCATTGGGCGTGGTGTTTTCCAGCGGTGAGTTGCCGCCAACCGTTGCAATACCAAGTAGATCGATCGCCGGACTGGCAACCGCCATGGCAATTGCCAGGAAGTCGTCAACACCGGGGTCTGCGTCGATGATTACAGGGAGTGTCGATGAAGATTGTTGTGCCATAAACCTATTTTGCCGCCATTAGAGCCTGTTTGGAACTGTATTTTGGTCGCCAGCCGAGTTCTTTTTCAGCGAGTTCGATATCTGCGCTCCATCGGTACGAAATAAAATTGATGCCACTGGCAGGTGACTTACTCTGGATACGCGCCGCCCACGTCCCCATTGTCATAGCCCTCAGTAGCATTGCGGGAACCGGGATGGAAATGTTTCCGAATAGCGACGCCATGCTGCGCCAGTCGATCGAATCAGTTCCGGCCAGATTGTAGAGCCCAGATTTATCTGCGGTGAGCGCAAGTTCAAACGCCGATGTCTGATCATCGATATGCAGAAACTGCATTTGCGGATTCTTGAATGCAGGCAACGGCAGAAACTTCATCTTCAACGTGTTGAGAATGAAGTTCTCCGAATTGGCGCCGATTACGGGGCAACCGCGGTAGATGATCGTCGTAGCATCCGGGTTGTCCGCACTCCAATCTTGGATCAGCTTCTCAGCTGCAACTTTATCTACCGAGTAATTAAATCCAGGTAGTGGACGAGGTGCTTCACTCTCGGAGAAAAGATGATCGTTTTCCTCCCTTGCTCCGTATACGGTGGTACTACTCGGGTAGATGAAACGTCGTATCCCAAGGTCTGTGCAGGTTTTGAGTAACCTAGCCGTTGCACCTACGTTGACTGTTCTGGCCTCCAGCGGACGCCTTGGTGGGCGGACGATATAGGCGAGATGGAAAATAACCTCAACGTCGTGCATTGAGTAGAGGTCATCGTGAGACTCCCGAACGTCACGCTGAACAAACTTAATCTTTTCGTGATGGGGAAGGATTGATCCACGGACATCAGTCGCGACGATTCGCTCAATCCCGTCGATTTGAATGAGACGCTCAATCAGGTGCCGGCCGAAGAACCCACAGGCACCCGTAATCGCTACTCGAGATGGGATATCAGGCAACCTCTTCGCCTGAACCAACCTCGTCGTTGAAATCGAACTTTAGAGTCCCAAGCCCGGGCACGATAAAGCCCATCGCAATCTTGCGGTCGCCTGATTTCAACTGATCAGCCTTGAAGTAGATCAATATATCCCGGTTCAACTTGAGACCAAACGTGTTCTCATCTGTGACCGCGGTGAAAGAGGTCTCCTCACCTTCGTTATCGAAGAACGAGTGATCGAGAGCGATCTCAGTGCCATCCACGGTCACTGGAATCAGGCCTTTGGCATAGCCGGAGCCAAGGGTGTTCTTGAGTTTGAACCCCCAGCCGTCATTACGATTGTGAAGGCTTCCTTTGACGTACAAACGCCGAAGAATGAATGCGGGAACTCCCGGCACTGGCTACTCCTAAAATCTTTTATGGGTTGTATGAGTCTGAATCAACTAGACGAACCAGACTAAACGTCAAACCCAGATCGCATCCTGTAGATGGCCCGCTCGCGCTCAATAGCGTCGGG
>CAUZJA010000290.1:0-3044 GCA_963579925.1 Dehalococcoidia bacterium
CGACGGCTCTCGGGTTTCCGAAGCTGTACTGCCGCTCGTTGCAGATTTAGGCGTCAAGATGAATCTGCCGGTAACCCTATTTCGGGCAGTTGATCCCGCAACCACAGAGGAAGAAGTCCACTACGGCGTAGTAGGTGGCCAGCCCGTTCGAACAGACTCAATTGCTCGCAACCGATCATTTGATGGTCTCGACGGAGATGTTCAGGCAGCGAAGGACTATCTTGCAAAGAATCAGGGACGGCTCTCCGTTCGCTGAATCCAGTGCGATATCGATGTGTCGATAGGTGATGCCTCGCTGGCACTGCAGGAGCTTGCTGACAAGCTGAGTGCGTTTGTCGTCATGGCTACGCACGGGTGGAGCGGAACAGATACTGAAGGAATAGGCAGCGTGGCTTCCAGAATGCTGGAATTTTCGAAAAGCCCGGTGATATTGAATCGACCAATCTTGTCTGGTTCTCCAGGCAGTGCGCTCTACGGCATTCGCCAGGTGGCAGTGGGCCTTGATGGCTCCAGGCAGGCTGAGGCAGCTATCCCGGCGGCTACAGAAATGGCGAAATCACTAGGAGCAGAGTTGGTCTATTTGCGATCAAGTGGTGCGGAGCATCGTTTCACATCACGTGATGCGATTGAGCAGGCTGAAGAAGAATGTCGTGAGTATCTAACGGCAGCTATGCGTCGGGCTTCACTCAGCGGTGTTGAAGTTCGCGGTGAAGGGATGTCTGGCAATCCTGCTTCAGACCTGGTTGAGTTCGCCGCAAAGAATCCGGGGATGCTTTTTGCGTTGACCCGACCTCAACGAGCAAAACGATCTCGAGTAGTTCTTGGGAGTGTGATTGACGCAGTTGTGCGATCAGGTCTGTGTCCCGTATTGCTAACTCCCGTGACGGACAAGGGAACTCGAGCGCAGGAAGCTGCTTAGACATATGCGACATTCATCAGTAGTAGGTAGATCTCAGAAAAGCGATTGCAATCAATGACATCTGACATAGTTGGAAATCTCAGTTCGCGTGTGGCAAGCCTCAACTACTTGCAGGGCGATGTGTCCGATCTCAAACAGCGCATGACGCAAGTCGAAGAACTCAAGCAAGTGGTCGAGGATCTAGAGCGAAAAATCAAAACCTTGATTGATCCTGCGGAAGGTGAGTTGGTTGCGGGAAAGTCACGACACCCCTCAAGTTTGCCGGAACTTTCGGCGGCATCAGAACGATCACTGCTCCACGATATCCAGAGTCACTTTGTTTGCGAGTCCTGTGGCTCTACGCATCTTGTTGCGGCGCTAGTGAAGTGTACTGAGTGCAACCATCAGGCCTGGTTTGGCTGGAGTCCTGCACCAGAGCAGAAGCGCAAACGCACCAAGCCAGCTGAGGCTAAAAAAGTTACGTCCCCGAAGGGCCGAACCGCTCAGTCCTAATCGAGTCAAATGGAACACCTGCATCTAATGCGAGCGCAGCTGCAGACTCCACGAACCCATTGGGGCCGCAAGCAAACACTGCTGGTGACGTTGTCCCCAAAAATACCAGCGCGTCACCAATCAGTCCGGCACTAACTCGCCCACGTCCGCCGGCCCAGCCTGATTCACCTTCTCTGGTCAGCGTGATGAGTGAGCGGAATTCCGGGTCTCGTGATTCAAATTCAGACAATTCACCCCGGTAGATCACGTCCTCCGCGATACGCGAGCTGTAAATCAGTGTCGCTCGTGCTGAAGCGCCAGAGGCGGCACGGTGACGGAGCATAGACATCAGCGGAACGATCCCTGATCCACCCGCTAGCAACAGAAGCGGGACATCCTGTGCCGATGTCCAGGTGAAGGGGCCGCCAATGGGACCTCGCATTTCAATCTCATCACCTACCTCCACCACTTGGTGGAAGAAGGGCGATACCTCACCGTTCTCGATTACCTCGATTGTGAGATCGATTACGCCTTCGGATTCAGGCGCAGAGGCGATTGAGTAGCTTCGCTGCGCTTGATAGCCATCGGGCGCGGTGAGGCGCACGTCATAGTGCTGCCCAGGGCGAAACGTGGGGCGGTCATCTACCCGCAGACGAAACGTCTTTGCCCGCGGCGTCTCATCGATGATCTCCTCAGCGATGGCCTTCTGCCAACGAATGCGATGTTGCATTGGTCTGCGTCAGATGGCGCTAACTAGTCCCCCCAGTAACGTTCTTCGCCCCACGGATCGCCGCGCATGTGATATCCGGATGCCTCCCAGAAGCCGGGCGCATCAGTGTCCATCAACTCAATGCTGGTAACCCACTTCGCGCTCTTCCAGAGGTAGAGGTGCGGCACAAGTAATCGAGCAGGGCCACCGTGATTTGGTTCAAGTGGCTCACCCTCAAACTCCAGCGCTAGCCAGGCCTTACCGCCAGTGACGTCATCCAACGGCAGGTTCGTTGTGTACCCACCGTATGAACCGATCATTACGTAATCTTCAGTCACCTCACCCGCTGCTTCGAGCAAAGTATCGAAAGAGATGCCTTTCCACTCGCTGTCCAGCTTCGACCACTTGGTGACGCAGTGTAGATCGGTTGTGAACTCTTCCATTGGTAGAGCCATGATCTGATCCCAGGTCCATGTGGCCAGAGGGGCTTTAGCTCGGGTGATTGAGAACGACCAGTTGGCCATGTCAACCCTGGGCGTTGGTCCAGCGGTGAGCGTTGGGAACCCGGTCTCGTAGTACTGTCCCGGCGGTATTTCCCGCGGTGCCTCCGGGCGGCGATTTCCGAAGAATCCTCTTGTAGCCAACAATTACCTCTCAAGCGTTGATGTCGCAGTCTGGTTTCTGAGAAAAGTGTACCCGTCAAACCCTTGTTGGCGTAAGGGATGGCTCTATACTCGGCAATCTCAAATTAATATCCCATGAAATGGAGTTCAGCTATGCGATTGGAACGAAAGTCCGCAATTGTTACCGGTGCGGGAAACGGGATTGGCAAAGCCATTGCTGAGTTGTTTGCTGCTGAAGGAGCCAGGGTGATGGTCGCAGAACTAGAAGAAGGCCCCGGACAGGCAACGGTCGATTCCATAACGGACGCAGGCGGCACAGCAG
>CAUZJA010000291.1:0-3010 GCA_963579925.1 Dehalococcoidia bacterium
TAGCTCGACGCTGTCCGGCACTGAGAAGTCGCGTTTGGAAGTTACAGACTGGAGTGCATCGGCGATTACCGGAAGCTGCTCCAGCCCGGTGGCGATGGCGGATATATCCCGGGGGCTTGCTGAAAAATTCCGTGCGCGATTCGTCAGTCGCTCAAGGTCAGGAACGCGCTTTAATGCATCACGAATCAACTGCCTCACCCCAGTATTGGAGTGCAGACTCTCAACGGCGTCGAGGCGGTCCGTGACGCCTTCAAGTTCAATTAGAGGCTGCGTCAGCCATGAACGCAGTCGCCGACGCCCCATCGCGGTCTGTGTTCTGTCCAGCACTCCCAGCAGCGATGGCCCATCTGACCTTGAGCCAACGGACTCCACCACTTCCAGATCACGCATCGCTCGTTGATCCAGGATCATCGTGTCGTCGGTGGATATCACCGATAGTGACGTGATCTGCGGGAGTGCACCCATCTGGCTCTGGCTTAGAAAATCGATGACAGCCGCGGCAGCCAACGTTTCAAGGCCGCTTTCTGTCAGGCCGTACGGAGAGAGAGTTGTGCTCTCGAAGTGTGACTTCAAGCTCTCTCCTGCCAGCTGATAATCGGTGGCACCCGGAGATGCTGGCCTGATGATCCAATCGCCGCCTGAAGTTGACTCCAGCAGTGCGTCAGCCTCTTCGTTGACAACAATTTCCGACGGCTGGACGCCAAGCAAATGAGTCACAGCTTCTTCAGGAGACATTGCGCCGGCACGGAACTGACTCGTGGTGATATCGACGTACGAAACGCCAGCATTGCCGCCGATAACAAACAGCGAGGCCAGATAGTTGTTGCGGCCTTCGTCCAGCAGTCCGGGCTCAAGTACTGTGCCCGGCGTTACGATCCGCACTACTGCGCGATCGACCACGCCTTTAGATGCTGCGGGGTCGCCGATTTGCTCGCAGATTGCTACTTTGAGACCGGCTTTGACCAGACGGCCCAAATAGGCATCCAGTGCATGGTATGGAATGCCCGCCAGTGGAGACTTTTTGCCGCCACCAACATCACGTTGGGTGAGAGCGATCTCAAGTACCTTGGCCATCGTGCGTGCGTCATCATCAAACGTCTCGTAGAAATCGCCCATGCGGAAAAGCAGAAGCGCGTCCGGGTACTGCGCTTTGGTCTCCAGGTACTGCCGCCTACCGGGCGGGATTTTTGAGCGAGTAGCCATACACCGCATTTTAGCGGCGCTGAGGCTGAAAACTGGGACATTAGTGGCAGTCACAAATAAAAAGCCGCCGGAGTACGGCGGCTTTTGTTGTAATTGGGCCAGGTCAGAACCTGATGGTGATCAGGTCTGACGCCTCCCACCGGAACTCTGCAAACTCTGTGCCCGGGGGAACTTCGAACACCATCCACCCAGTCACATTTTCACCGGCGTTGATTGTCAGAGGGCGCCACAAACCGACGAAACCGTCTTGTTTCAACCCGTCGTTGATGCCCACAATCGATTGAGATTCTGCAACGACATCAGTGGGCGAGTAGTTGTTCCCGTCCCTCGAGATCATGCGTGCAGCAGCCTCGTCGATGATGATCCTCGCCTGCGCGGTCTGCTGGTTGATCAACGTCACCTTGATCATAGCGAGAACGTTATCCGGATTCTTGGGCGCGATCTGCCAGTTGAGAAGTTCACCCGTGGTGGACGGGTTCTGGTAGTGGATTGACGGCACCAGGATCGGCTCTTCGATTTGGATCCAGAGGATTCTGCCACCCACGTAGAGCGGGTCAATGTTTCTCCCCTCGTCTGTGACGATAAACCAGATCAGGATCGGGGCAGCTATGACGGAAAGAAGTGCAACGCCAGACAGAACCCATGGATAGGCTTCTTGAGGCGAGCCTATTTGCGCACGCTCTACCAAGCCACCACTAGCATTTATTAGCAACGCCTCTTCACCCGGACGGCCTTTGAACACACCGCTTGGACGGTAAGTCATAGTGACCAGCATGTTCCCGTCGCTGCGCGTCTCAGCGTTGAGGACGGAGTACTGGATCTCTTTGTTGCGCCATCGCTTGGGATACGCCTCTTTGTTATCTCGGGCGTACGCGATCGCAGCCTGCTCTTGCGGGCTTAGTGGCGGTGGAGCCGGCGGTTTCGCCTCTCCTCTGCCTCTTGGAGCTGTAGTTTCCTGCGTCAATATCTGTACCTTGATGATCCGGGGTGTTCGAGATTTTTGGGAACTATTTCGGGGGCTGTTCAGGACTCTTGTGAACCAATTGAGATTATCAGCAATACGCCCGTGGGCACAAAGAAGCCGTCTCAGTCACGCCTGACGGTGATGATTAAGAGTTTCCCATACTCCCTGAACTCATGGCTCTCAAATCTCTGACCACTTCCGGTATTACGTTCAAAACCAGAGATACGTCTTCATCAACAGTCTCGCGTCCCAGCGTTAATCTGAGACTGCCCATAGCGCGCTCGTCACTCATGCCCAGTGCCTTCAACACGTGGGACGGCTCCAGCGATGCCGAACTACATGCGCTCTGGCTGGAGGCGGCGATACCTGAAAGGTCTAGCCCAATTAGCAACGGCTCAGCTTCAATGCCATCGAAAGAAATATTGACGTTGTTAGGCAATCGAGCGGCGGATGATCCGTTCAGATGGCATCCCTGCACCGTTTCAATGATCCCTTCGATCAGTTGATCACGATAACGGGTGAGTCTTGTCATCAGGTCTGTTCGTTCCTGCTCAGCAAGTTCCAGTGCAGTGGCGAACCCAACAATCAGCGGAACGTTCTCCGTGCCTGATCGCCTATCACGCTCCTGCCCACCGCCCGCCATCTGCGTGACGAACGGTGTTGCTCGTCGGACATACAACGCACCAACGCCTTTGGGACCGTAGAACTTGTGACCAGAAAGACTCAGGAGATCGACTCCAAGTTCCTGAACGTCCAGACTCAGCGCTCCCGCCGCTTGCACGGCGTCTGTATGAAACGTAATCGCTGAGCTGCGTTCCCCACCGCGCGAACTCAGAACCTGGG
>CAUZJA010000292.1:0-2970 GCA_963579925.1 Dehalococcoidia bacterium
TACTTGAGCATACCTTCTATATCCGCACGCGCCGATACGATCATCTTCGCCGCAAGCCGAACCTGATTCGTCTCTAGCTCGAGCTCCAGATCACCTATCCGGTGATATTCATTGTGAAATGCAGACGTCAGTTCACGCAGCCGCTGAAGTGGCGGATCGAATCCGAGTCTGACCGCGTTAGTGATCACGCTGCCAAGTTGAGGATCATCCAATACGTCATCTACCCAGGCACTGAACCGTGCGCTGAACTCCAGTTCAGCGTCCACAGTATCCAGCGGCTCAATCACCAACGGCAGTCCCGCATCAACTCCGCGCTCCTGAATTAACGACTGAGCGAAGCTATGAATCGTCTGAATTGCAGCGCGATCAAGTCCATCAAGCGCCGTCTGTGCAGCTTCACGCTTCGAAGTCGAGAGCTCGCTCCGACGTGTCACACCTTCCAGCATCGTGCGGATGCGTTCGCGCAGTTCTGCCGCAGTGGCACGAGTGAATGTGATGGCCACGATCTGATCGATGGGCACACGCTCATTTAGCACAAGCGATTCAATGCGCTGCACGAATGAGTGCGTCTTCCCGGTCCCCGCACCCGCCTCAACCACGAGCGTGGTCGACAGATCATCGATTATTCGGTCTCGGGCTGCCTGATCAGCAGGAATGAGTGTCATCGAACGCCCTCGTCATCATGTGGGCGAACAGCCTTAATCTCACCAGCGGTCGATTTCAGGTTCCACAGGCGATCACGACTCGTGGGGCATATTTGATCAAATGGACAGTATGTGCAGTTCGCAAACCCACCCCGATCTGGAGGTCCAGGATTCGCCGGGAACACACCGGCTCCAATGCCTTCCGTAATGCGATCAAGCGTCTCCAGTGCATCCTGCTCAATGTCACCAAGTCGCACTTTCCGGGTCTGGAATCCGCCGCGCTCTGACGTAAACCAGTAAGCACCCTCAACATCCCCGTCGCCGCCAGCGATGGAGCGCGCAGCCATGGCATATATCGGCAACTGCATCAGCTGCCCGCCTTTCAGCGGATCAGCCTCCATTTTGTCGTATGCAGTCAGAGATCCAGTCTTGTAGTCAACGACCGATATCGCCCCGCTATCGCTGCCCTCAACGCGGTCGATTGCCCCGCGGAAAGCGACCCGTCTGCCTGACGGTAGTTCAATTTCCATTGCCGGATGGCCATCTTTCTCTAGCCCAAACGTCAGTTCAGTTGCGGTCGCCCTGAATCCTGTCTCTGCCTCACGGGTGATCTCAGCGTCAACAAACTGAACCACCTCACGCAGCATCCGCTCCTTTTCCAGCTCCCAGAGAGCCCGGCGCCCCACCATCCCTTTCGTTTCAAACTTACAGAACTCAAGATTTGCGATCTCGGAAATTCGCTGCGCAGCTTCATCGCGTGAAATGGGCGATTCAGATTTGATCTGCGCTTCGACGAACTCCTCCAGAATCGAATGCAACAGCGTGCCTCGATCCAATGCCGAAATGGTGACGATCTCTTCCGGGCGTTCGACGCCTTCAAGTCGCAAGATATTCCCGGCAAAGTAGCTGAATGGACACGCTGCCCAGGACTGAAGTCGGGTCGGGCTGATTGGAGACTCAACCGAAGGAACTGGCAGTGACTCACCAACCAGTTTTCCGTCCCAGGCAGTCCAATTGGGTCCAAGCCTGTTGGCCTCAACGTTGAGGCCAGTTGCCAGCGCCCCTTCCGGATCACTAACGACGGTCCAGTGGTCCGCAATCCTACGTCCACCCGAGACGTGAGCACTCACGCTGCGCAGCCGATACTCCGATGCATCAGTGATTCCTTCGACAACTGAAGATTCCATGCCATTGAGCGCTGATTCGATCGCCTGAGCGGTTTCGCGCTGCTCCTCATCAAGCAGTTGGCCGCTCTGAAGCGTTTCATCACCCGAGATAACTCTTGCTGTCTCGACGAACCATCGGGAAGCCCCACGTACCGCCGAGCTTCCCGCATCAGATCTCGGCCACATGAATACTCGGTGGCTCGCCGACGCCGTGGCATTCAAGAACTCACGTCGCTGAACCTGTTCCCGTTCGGCCCGCGTCTGAAGGACTCCCGGCGCTCGCTCAACCTGCCGCCGGAGCGCATCTCCAAGCAATGGATCATCGCCAACTGCAGAAGGGAACGAACCCTCAGACATCCCTAGAACGAATAGCAGCCTGGCAGGAACTCCAACCACGTCACGCAGCGGCCCCACGAGGACCCCTCGACCCAGCGAGCCAACGCGGCCCAGCGAGGCTGACAGTTCTGACGACAAAACTTCGCGGAACCGAGCTTCATCCGGCTCAGGGCCATCGATATCCGAGAGTTGGGCGATCTGTTCCAGCGTGGACAGCACTTGAGCCACGCGCCCCGTGTCGGCCTCAAAATCTTGCGGCCTCGCAAACTGACCGATCATGCTCTTACACCAGAAGACGTACTCAGCCCAGCTACCGGTTGTAGGTAGCGGCGATTTTACGAGCGCTGCTACGACATCGGACATGGCACTGGCCTCGCGTGCATCCCCTCTGAGACGCGCAGTCTGGCTCTCGCTGAGCTCTTCACGATGTTCGCCACGTTCCGCCTGCCTGAGCGCGGATTCGGAGTACCGAATCAGTTGGTCGGACCAGCCGTCGGCGCCGCCAACGATGCCGGCATTTCGAGTTATCAAATCCCACCGAACTGCAGGAATGGGCTGACCGGATAGATTGACAGCGAGGCCACCATCGGCCCAATCAACCACTGCTTCCCGCGAGAACTTTGAGGCATGGATATCAAGCAAGCCCGTGAGAAATCGCCCTTCCGGCATCTCAGCCAGCGTGCGCGGATCAGCACCAGACGCGGTGATTCTCGCTCGGCCCAACGCCTCCAGCACACGGGCCATATAGCTTGGATCGTTGAAAACAACTGCCATTTCGCCGAACCGCGTTCCGCCAGATGCAGCAGTCAAGATCTTCCGAATCA
>CAUZJA010000293.1:0-2936 GCA_963579925.1 Dehalococcoidia bacterium
GATGTTGCCCAGCGGTCCCGAAACGGCTCTCTGGCGATTCCATGTACCCCACATGATGATGGATGAAGGTCGCTCTGGCGACATTCCTGCAGCGATGAGTTGCGCTGTGATCTCAGGCAGCGCCGACCAGCCCATCATGAACACGATGGTTCCGGTCATTTTTGCGAGCGATTCGAAGTTGATCTGCGAGTCTGGCTTTTCGGGATCTTCGCTGCCGGTGATGAATGTGACTGATGTGGCCAATCCACGATGAGTTACCGGAATCCCGGCGTAGGCCGCCGCCGCCACCCCTGAAGTTACGCCGGGTACTACTTCCCACGGGATCCCAGCTTCAACAAGCTCAAGTGCCTCTTCGCCTCCGCGGCCGAACACAAAAGGATCACCGCCCTTGAGGCGACAGATGTTCTTACCTTCAAACGCCTTGTCAATGATCAACCGGTTAATCTCAGGCTGCCGAAGCCGTGTGCGCCCCGGAATCTTGCCCACGTCGATCAATTCTGCGTGAGGCGACGCGTGTTCCAGCAACACCGGGTTTGCCAGCCGATCGTAAATGACGACGTCTGATTCCTGAATCAGCTTGAGGCCTTTGACGGTCAGCAGTCCCGGGTCTCCAGGGCCTGCGCCTACCAGCGATACCTTTCCAGGTGAGGGCATGCGGTTAGCTGCCAATCAGTTTGCTTGCGCCCTGATTCAAGAGCAGCTTAGCCATCTTATTGCCAAGCTCGTCAGGCGTCGAATGTGATCCAACAAGTGTTTCCAGAATAATGCGTGAGCCGTCCAGTGCCGATGCATAACCAGTAATGACGAGCTTGCCGTCCTGAGGTCGTGCGTAGGCGGCGATGGGGGCCGAACAGCCGCCCTCTATAGTTCGAAGAAATGATCTTTCAGCGGTGGCCGCAATTCGAGCAGATTTGTCTTCTGCCGCTGCGATCAGCCTGTGGGTGTTTTCGTCACCCGATCTAATCTCCATCGCCAATGATCCCTGGCCGACGGCCGGCACAAATACGTTGGGGTCCAGATGCTCCGAAATGAGTCCCGACATATCAAGTCGATTGACACCGGCTGCGGCCATGATGCTTCCATCCAATCCACTGGCTTTGCCCGCCAGAGCCTTCTCAATGCGAGTTGGCACGTTGCCACGAATCTCACTGATGACGATGTCCGGCCGTTGATTCAGCATCTGCGCGGTTCGTCGCGGGCTTCCGGTGCCAATACGAGCGCCCTGTGGCATGTCCGCAAACGCACAGTTCCAGCGATTGATGAGCACTTCGCGAGGATCTTCGCGCTCTGTAACAACAGCAATCTTAAACTCTGAACTGATTGTTCCCGGGATGTCTTTCAGACTGTGCACGGCAACGTCGATGCGGTCATCCAGAAGAGCGTCTTCAAGAGCCTTTGTGAACACGCCTACGCCCATCTGATCCAGGCGGGAGCTGCGATCGGCGTCACCATGACTGTTGATCTCAACAAGCTGGTAGTCGACGTCAGGATGCGCTGTCGCAAGCTGATCGATGACCGTCTTGCACTGCGTCATCGCGAGGTCGCTGCCACGGGTGCCAATACGAAGTGTCTGGTTGCTAGACATTGTTGACTCGATGCTCAGACTTACGCGTCGGGAATCTAGTTCCCGGCGTTTCTCTTCGCGATAGCCTCCAGGCCGGTTAGAAGCATCTTCTTGGCTCGGTCAGGATCACCGGACTCAAACATCTCTAGCACGTCGTCCGTCATCACTTCTTGCCAGTTATTTGGTGTCAGTGGCAACTCACGCGCACGCACGTCTGTCCGAATATCGGCGAGGATCGGTCCGACGTCAGCCCAGCGTAGACACTGGCAGTACCTGTGGTCGCTGATCTGCTGACGTAATCGACGAGCCAGTGCCGGACTGGTGCCCGCGGTGGAGACGGAAACGGTGACATCTTCGCGTTGGATGATTGCAGGGGCGATGAACGTGCAGAGCGGCGTTACGTCCATCACGTTCATCAGAACGTTGCGTTCACGGGCTTCTTCAGCCGCCGCCTCATTGGTCTCTTGAGATGATGTGTCAGCGATGACGACGATCCATGCGCCTTCAATGTCGCCAGACTGGTACTTGCGCTTCACCCACTTGACGGTGCCAGCGGCAGCCAGCTCTTTAAGCCCATCGGATGTTTCATCTTCTGGGGCAAAGAACGTCACATCTCCGCCGCACTCCAGGAAGTACCGCACTTTGCGTTCTGCCTCGTGTCCATCTCCGCCGTAAACCTGGCAAGATCGGCTTCGGATATCAAGGTTTATTGGATAGTAAGCAGGCACAGTCAGTTTCTCCCGTAAAAGATCTGTTGGGTATCAGGTCAGATGCGTGTTAGAGCTTTTTTTAGACGAAGTATCGAACGCGAGTCTTCTTGTACTCTCGTGTTGAGAACACAAGCTGCCGATCATCGATGCCAATTTCATTGGCGATCTCAACAGCAATCTCTTGGCACTCTTCTTCAGTGGTTGCGTGAATCATCGTGTAATGACTGTATTTCCAGTCATCGTAAGTTGGGCGCTCGTAACAGTGAGTCACGTGAGGTGACATCGCCATCTGGTCGCCAACTTCTTGTGATCGTTCTGGCGGGACATTCCACACAACCATTGCGTTGGCGCTAAAACCCGCTCGGCGGTGATAGAGGACGGCGCTGAATCGACGCATCAACTTTCGCTTCACCATGTCGGCGGAGTAGTCGAACATCTCCTGCACGGACATCCCCAGCCGTTCCGCCATTCCATCGAATGGTCTCGAGACTACTTCCAAGTCTTCTTGCATCTCGCGAATTACTTCGATATCGCGTTTTGAAACAGGCTGGGCCTTGTCCCAGTCCTTGTCAACATCAGAGCCAACATTCTTTTTAGGGTCAGCAACCGCGTAGTTCTCTTTTGCGTTGCTGCGCTTATTGACCATGACAAAATTCACGCCA
>CAUZJA010000294.1:0-2932 GCA_963579925.1 Dehalococcoidia bacterium
CAGCCTGACCGCCATCGCGGGACTGCTTGCCGGTCAGAAATCCACCAGCCATAGGGCTATAGACGATCACGCCAACGCCAAACTGCTCAGCAGCTGGAAGTAGCTCCAGTTCGGGATGGCGGTATAGCAGGTTGTAGCGGGGCTGGGTGGAGTCGAATCGGGCAAGATTGTTCTTGTCTGAAATCCACAGACTTTCGGTGAGTTGCGAGCCGCTGAAGTTGGAGCAGCCGATGTAGCGAACTTTGCCTGAATGCACCAGGTCGTCCATCGCTCTCAGCGTCTCTTCCAGTGGTGAGTCAGGATCAAACGCGTGGATCTGGTAGAGGTCGATGTAGTCGGTCTGAAGCCGCGTGAGCGACTCCTCAACTGCCTTCATGATCGATTTTCTGTTGGCCCCAACGTCGAATATTCCTGGGCCAGTGGGGTAGCGGCACTTGGAGCCCAGCACCGTCTCTTCTCGACGTCCCTTGAGGAACTTACCGACGATCTCTTCAGAGCGGCTATCGGTGTACGTATTTGCTGTATCTATAACGTTTACGCCGGCCTCTGTGGCCGTGGCCATCATGCGCAACGATTCTGCTTCGTCTGTTTGCCCGCCGAAGTTGTCTCCACCCATGATGTAAGTGGAAATCTTCAACCCGGTGCGCCCAAGTCTTGTGTACTGCATCTATTTGCGCTCCGCACTGATCTTGAGTGAAAGGGGAGGCGGGTAGTTGACGTGCGTGCTCTCAGCAAACTCGTCAGCCACTTCGCGTACTTGAGCCATCACATCATCAGGTGCGCGATCGCTCAGTGCATCCAGCGTTGACTCAAGCTGGTCGACTCTTCGTGCTCCGATGATTGGGGACGTAAGACCCGGCGTCTCTAGCAGCCACTGGAGCGCCAGTCGGACCATCGGCTCATCAGAGGCGTCCGAGATCGTCTTGAGCTTCTCGACTACATCGAACCGTTTTTCGTCAAAATACTTACGTTTGAGTCCGCCACCACGATCATCGTCACGTGCGCCGAACTTGGTCTCTGACTCCGCGCCAGATGACTGGTGCTTACCGGTCAGAAATCCCGAGCCCAGTGGGCTATACGCCGTCACTGCAACGCCCTGGGCGCTCAACTCAGGTATCGCCTCGACACCCAGCCCGGGGCGGACGATATTGAACTCGCTCTGAAGACAATCGAAGCGGGCGTAGCCGTGCGTATCAGCCATCCACAGCGCTTCCATCACTCGCCATGACGCCCAGTTTGATGCACCAACGTAACGAGCCTTTCCAGACCGCACAACGTCATTCAGCGCCTCAACCATCTCGAGTACGGGAGTTGAGGCGTCGAACGAGTGCAAGATATACAGCTCCACATGGTCAGTGCGCAGTTTCCGAAGGCTGGACTCGATGCCGTTGAGGATGTGCACCTTTGACGAACCAACGTCGTTGACGCCTGTTCCAACAACACTCGTCACCTTGGTTGTCAGGAAGACCTCGTCTCGACGACCGCTATCGTGGAGATAGCTGCCAATGACCTCTTCGGACCGCCCGTCGGCGTATGAGTCAGCCGTATCGATGTGGTTGATTCCGGCATCCAGTACGCGTCCCAGGATCTCCCGGCTGGTAGCTTCGTCCGCACCAAATCGATTGCCAAGGTTGTCGGTACCGTAGGCAACTTCGGACACCCGAGCGCCAGTGCCGCCAAATTGGACGTAGTTCAACTGAGCACCACCCACTGGCCGGTATCGGCCGCTTTCTGTGCCGCATCTCGGATGCGGGCAGCATCCAGGCCTGCCTCGAAGCTGGTTCGTACCGGCACACTGTCTCGGATAGCCTCAACGAACTGTTGGTACGGTTGTGGGTATGTCCCAATTGGTTCTACCGGTCGCAAAATGTCTCGATTCCCCTCACCGGTGATGCCGTTGATAACGGAAAGTGAATCAGAACGAAGCCTGCCTTTGGAGCCCGCCACGTCAATGTGGACGTTGGAGTTGTTGCCCTCGTCCAGTCCACGGCTGACGAAGCTCGTGTGAATCACCGCGTACGCACCGGTTTCAAACTCTAGCAAAATGCCGGACGAGTCTGGGACCGTCACATCAGCGCCATCTGGAGCATCTGCAAATGGGCGATGCTTCTCCATAGTTGGTGCAACCGCCGTGACTCGCTTCACAGGACCGCCGTAGAGCAGCGCCATATCAAACGTGTGGATCAGTTCGTAGAGCGTCCCGCCGCCGTACTCCTTCTGGAATCGCCATGAGATGGCGTCAGGGCGAACATCGATGCTGTGGCTCTGATACCAGTAAATATTCATGTGATAAACGTCACCAATGTAGCCATCGTCGATGAGTTGCTTGATCTGCCCGGCAGGCGTTCGCCCGCGCTGGTTGAAGTTGGTGCAGTGGACAATCCCGGCTTTTTCAGCCGCTTCCAGCATCTCCTCCGCCTCAGGTGCAGTCATTGCCAGCGGCTTATCGCAGAGCACATGCTTTCCGGCTGCAATGGCCTCCAGAGCGATGCCGTTGTGCGCGTTGGTGGGGGTGATGATGTCCACCGCATCGATATCCCCTGACTTGAGCATCTCACGGTAGTCGGTGTACCCAGTCTCTATACCCCACTTGTCCTGAATCGCCTTCAGTCCATCGGGGTTTCTACGGCAGAGGGCTACTACCTCGACACCATCAACTTTTGCGTACTCCTCTAGATGAGTGTTCGCGAAGTTTCCTGCGCCAATAATTCCAATGCGTACGGACCCACCAGTGGTCATCCGATTCCTTTCGGTCAAGAGCGGTCATCAAGTGACGGACGGCCAGTTTAGCCGACGCTCAGGCTCCGGGCGAGGAAGAATTGGGCTACGGCCTGTTCCGAAGATATCTCGACCAAGACTTAAAGCTCGTCGTGCGTCCCTGATCGCCGCGCCTTCGAGAAGGCAGGACCATCCCCAGCGTCTGCCGGGAAGA
>CAUZJA010000295.1:0-2929 GCA_963579925.1 Dehalococcoidia bacterium
TTGTTCTCCTGATAGCCACTGCAACTTTGCCCAGGCACCAAGATATGAGGGCAGATGCGCAGTCTCATGCCAGACCAGATCACCGATGCGCTCGTCTATTGCAGCACCCTGAAACACGCCTCTGAGGTCTCGGTTCGGACTCACCAACAGCGGGGAACCATCGGAGTCCAGTACTGCCAGCCCCTGTCGCTGAGACGTGATCGCGCAGCCAGCGATTTGGCTTGCATCGATGCCTGAGTTTTCGATTGCGGATACGGCGCACTCCGATACCCGGCGCAGCATTTCGCCAGAGTTGTAGCGCATACCCAGGTCGCCATCTAACTTCGACGTTTCGAATACCGAAGACATGGCCGCTCTGCCAGCGATATCGCCACCTGAAGTGCATACCGCGATCTTGACGGAAGATGAGCCGAGATCAATACAGAGCAAATATCGGTCGTTCGGTCGGCCGTCAGACACGCCGCTGCTCCCAAACTTCAGGATTGACGATGTGCGTTGGCAACTCACCGGACGCGATTCCGCGCAAGTCTTCCGCGATCATCTTTGAGTGGCGCTCCACCGATTCGTCCGTCGCTCCGCCTATGTGTGGCGTCAGCACCACGTTGTCCAACGTCGAGAGCGGATGATTTGGCTCAATCGGCGTCGTCTCAAAAATGTCGTATCCGGCGCCTGCCAAATGCCGTGACTTGAGTGCCTCAGCAAGTGCCTTGGTGTCGACTAGCTCGGCCGATGCTGTGTTGATGAGCAATGCGCCGCGCTTCATGCCGCCCAGTTGGTCCGCGAGAAGCATTGGCGTGCCATCTTCGGTAGGAGGGGAGTGCAGCGTCACCAGATCAGATGACGCAAGCAACTGATCCAACGGCGTCAGTTCCACATAGCCGTAGTCATCGCCGGGGTGGTCCACGAACGGATCATGGGCGATCACTGTCATTCCCAGCGCATGTGCAATTTGCGCGACCCGTCGCCCAATGGCACCGAATCCGACAATGCCCAATGCCCTGCCGGCAAGTTCCATGCCCCGAAGATCAATATACGGGGCAGTTGGGGACTCCCATGATCCCGAACGTATATATCTGTCTGATTCCGCGATGCGTCTTGCGACGGCGAACATCAGTCCAATAGCCAGTTCGGCCACACCGTTGGCGTTCCGGCCGGGAGTGTTGAGGACGATCACTCCAGCGTCTGTTGCTGCATCCACATCTATCTGGTTCACGCCAGCGCGTGTAATTCCAGCCACTTTGAGATTGGGCGCTGCCGAAAACGTCTCGTCAAATAGAAAATCGCGCTCGACGATGATTGCCTCGAAGCTTTCGCGACTTGCACGCTCTCCAAGTTCCACCGGATCCCACATCACATCCGTGTCTCGCCAATCTTCATGAGTCACCGACCCGAACGTGTTGAGCAGCGCAATTCCATCTCGGCTAAACGGAGCCAGTACAAGCACCTTCATGATGAGACCGACCTGTAGTGGAACTGCTTCGCTATGGCCTCAGCCGCCAGATTGCCGCTTCTCACTGCGCTCTCCATAGTTGACGGCCAGTCGGTGTCGGTCCAGTCGCCTGCGAGGTATAGATTCGGAACGTCTGTTCGCTGCGATGCCCTGTGTACCATCGAACCGGGCGTTACCCGGAAAGTAGCGTTGACCTGCTTGACCGAAACGAACCGGACAACCTCAGCCTGACCCGCCAGAGGAAACGCCATCGCCATCTCAGCCACGAATCGTTCACGAAGCTGTGTGCGATCGAGTTTGGCCCACTCCCACGCGCCACTCAGCGAGATAACGATGTGCTGACCGGCTTCTCCGCCAACATCATCAGCGCCGGTCTGCATCTCTGAAACGTTGAATAGGAACTGCAACGGGCTATTTAAGACCGCCTGGAACGCCTCTGTCATGATCTGGCGGTCATACCAGATGTGTATGCCTACAATCGGAGTCGTTCCCAGTGCCTCTGCGTCATCCGCGAATGATTCGTCGGCAAACTCCTCGGGCAGCAGACGTTTGACATCGGTATTTTGCACTGCGAGCACAACCGCATCAGCTTCAATTTCCCTGCCATCCAGAGTGGTCACACCGGTGATACGTCCATCGGCCGAAGTAAGGCTTGAAATGCCCGATTCGATCTGAATCGTCTGTCCCTGAGTCTCCAAATACTCGCGCGCATGCTCTCCCGCCAGCCGAGATAAGGCGACGCGTGAGTAGCCGATCTTGGCATCATCCCCGCTTCCCATCAGGGCAGTCTGAAAGAGCATGATTCCGGCATGCGCGCTGATATCGCCAATATTGTCGTTCAGAGACGGCAGCACGATCAGGTTCCAGAGATTATCGATTGCAGCGGCCGTCTGACCGCGTGCCTCAAGCCAACTCCGCAACGTGATCTTGTCGAGTTCATCTCCGTCCCGGGCGAGATACACGAACTTCATCGCCACCATTCCCCGGATTACTCGAAACTTGTCGGCCCAGCTCAGGTGCTTGTATCGAAGAAGTGAAGGCAGCATGCCAGCGGCCGGAATGCTTGACCACTCAAGCGTGCTCATCACGCCGTCTCGTTGAACTGGCAGTTTGAGCTGGTCTTGCTCATGCACCGATCCCACCGCATCGATATCGGACAGGTAGTCACGGAACGCCGTGCACGCACCCAGATAGATGTGCTGACCGTTGTCTATCTCGACGTTCGTCTCACGATCTGTGAATGAGAAAGCTCGTCCACCCAGATAGGCCCGCTTCTCAAATAGCTGGACGTTGAGTCCTATTCGGGTACATCTAACAGAGGCGGCTAGACCGGCAATGCCGCCGCCAACTATCACTACTGTGGGTGCATCGGGAGATATCACAAGCTGATTGAGTTACCGCTAGACGGGCCGGGGGATTCGGCTCATGATCCACAGCCGGGCAACCATGGCCAGCTTGGAGAACTTGCTAATGCCAATC
>CAUZJA010000296.1:0-2899 GCA_963579925.1 Dehalococcoidia bacterium
CACGAAAAGCTCGAACTCATTCGTAGCTCCCCTGGGAGCGTGATCCATCGCTGGATCAGTTGCGCGGACATCCACGCCCTCAGCAGATAGATGGTGAGCAAGCGCCATGGCTGGAGAATCCCTGAAGTCTGCCGTGTCAGGCTTGAAAGTAAGTCCAAGGATCGCCACTTTCTTGCCTTCTAAGCCATCAATCCGCTGATAGAGCTTTTCAGCAATCACTAAAATCTGATCGTCGTTGACCTTGAGAGCCGCTTCAAGCGCTGGCGGTGACCACCCGAGAGCGTGAGCCGAAGAAATTAGCGCCCGCAGGTCTTTGGGAAGACAACTTCCGCCGAATCCGATTCCCGCCTGCAAATATCGACGTCCAATGCGTGGATCCAGCCCCATTCCTTTCGCAACAAGGTCGATGTCTGCACCTGTGGCATCACAGATACGGGCCATCTCATTGATAAAGCTGATCTTGGCTGCCAGAAATGCGTTGGAAGCCTGCTTGATCATCTCCGCGGTTGCGGTGTCCGTGATCATCTGAGGCGTTGCGCTGCTTTGCCACAACTCTGCAACCCGCTGGGCTGTTGGCTGATCATCGGACCCAACCACTATCCGAGATGGCGCCTGGCAGTCTGCAACGGCCTGACCTTCCTGGAAAAACTCCGGGTGAACCACGATGTTCATGGGCTGATGACCATTCCTGGCCGCTATGCTCTGGCTCACCACCGCGGTGGTACCAGGCGGCACAGTGCTTCGCATCACAAGAGTTGAAACGCTGTGGCCATGATCCAGGACAGAGTCGATGCCACCCATGAGATTCCGAAGATTTGGTCCGGTCACCGGATCCGTGGGCGTATCAACGCAAAGGAAAACAATGTCAGCTGATCCGAGGGCTGTTTCGGCGTTGCCGTGAAAAGATAGTCGGCCCGCATCCTGATTCTTGGCAACCAGTTCCGTCAGACCCGGTTCAAGTATGTCGACTATGCCATTGGAGAGTTTGTCCACCTTCTCAGAATCGATGTCAAAACAGGCAACCGAGTGGCCGAGGTCTGCCAGGCACGCGGCGTTGACGAGCCCAACATAGCCCGCACCAATTACCGCGATAGAACTACTACTACTCAATTACACACCAATGCCCAGGTTCCCAGTATGAATTCTGAAGTGAACCACTTTTGCACCACAACCCAAATCCCGTCCAGATGAACGCCAGATGGATGCCAGGCGAATGAAATACGAATGAAAGAACAAAGTTCAAGCCTACCAGCAGAAAAGGAGCCGTTGCGTCACGATTCATTTACGTGTCACGGTCGGTTAACTTCCAATTCTCTGGCAATTCCCTGACAATTGGATTGCCACCGGGAATCATATTCGTTGTCATGCGTCCAAAATCCTCAAGGAAAACGTGACAGTGATGGCCTAGGAAATTAAGAGTATTTGAACTTCCAAAATCATCACGTTTGCGGCACCATCTAGCACTTGTCTACACCACACGGTCGATTAACGATCCGAGCAGAGCCTTGCGGTCACCGCACGCCCAACAGAGTGCGACGCCCCAATTTACTGCGCTGGTTGTGGCATAGGCAGCACAGACTGCACTGCTCAGCCAACGTTGAACACCGCGATAACCGCCAAAAGGCTCGAGTTCGCCGGGACGAAACACGCGCGAGTCAGCTCAATGTCACCAGTGCAGCAGATAACAGTTCTGCCGTGGACTCACCGCCATCTCCTCAAGCCCAACCTTCAGCACCGCCGCCGACATCACGCCGCACCGCCGTCCCTGAGTTCTCGCCTGAAGTAGCTCCAGAGCCTGTTGAACGTCACGTCTTCCAGACCAGCGGGGAACGCCCCACTGAGACTCCGTTTGAGCGGATTGGGTCAGCTCTGGCAGCAGGCTTACTACTGGGTGACGGACTCTGGATTGCTGTCGTTACTATCGACAGAGACTCCGGACTTGACCTTGCGATCGGCCTCTTTACAGGCATCGTGCTGACGCTGGTGGGCGCGGCCTGGCTTCTCTACATTGTTGGACGCAGGCAGTAGCCCAGAGCCTCTCGTATTCGGTTGGCTACAGCGTCCAGTACCTGACGCCCGCGTCTTCAAACGACGCTCGGTCAAATGTGCTCTTGATATCCATGAAGAGCGCGCCGTCCGTATCATCACGTAACAGCCCAAGCATCTCCGGAACAGAGCGGGCTGAGAGTGTCCTGTGCGGCTCAGCCAGGATAATCGCATCGTAGCGTGTGTCCAGATCGAATGGTGAAGCCTCAAGCTCCTCAACATCAAACTTGAAGCCCTGAACGCCCACTAGAGGATCGTGAACTTTGAGAGTGCCAACCTTGCCGGCAAGCTCCTGAAGGACAGGAATGACCAGTGAGTTCCGGGTGTCTGGAACATCTGCCTTGTAGGTGATTCCCAGCACCAGGACAGTGGCCGACCCGGGATCAATACCGGCAGCGCTCAACTCTTTGATCATCTCATCAACAACAAAATCACTCATGGAGTTGTTAATGCGTCGGCCAGCCAGCACCATCTCCGTCTCCAATCCATGAAGTGATGCCGCGTAACTCATGTAGTACGGATCCACACCAATGCAGTGTCCGCCCACTAGACCCGGCGTGTACTTCTGAAAATTCCATTTCGTGCCGGCAGCATTCAGGACATCTGACGTTTCGATGCCCATGCGGTGGAATAGCACCGAAAGCTCGTTCACAAGCGCGATATTCACATCTCGTTGTGTGTTTTCTAGGACCTTCGCCGCTTCTGCCACACGAATACTTTTCGCTTTGTATAGTCCGGCATCGGCAACGCTGGAGTAGACGCGCTCCACAATCTCCATCGCCTCGTCATCCTGCGCCGATATGATCTTCACCACTGAGCGGAGTGAGTGCTCGCCATCGCCCGGGTTGATTCG
>CAUZJA010000297.1:0-2870 GCA_963579925.1 Dehalococcoidia bacterium
CGAGTCCCAATCCAGTTCCGCCTTTATCGCGGGAGTCGGATGAGTAGACTTGTTGAAAGCGTTCAAAGATCGTATCGATCTTTTCTGGAGGAATTCCTCGGCCTGAGTCTGACACGGTAAATGTGACGGTGTCCGTTTCATTCCGGCAGTTGATCTCTACGGTTGATCCCGGTTCTGAGAATTTGACTGCATTGCTGATCAGGTTCGTAAATGTCTGTACGATGCGGTCGCGATCGGCCATAACCTAGGCGGGAGATGAGTGAACTTCAAGCCGGATCATCGCTTCATCGGCGAACGAACGCATCTCTTCGGTAGCCTGTTCGATGAAGCCCAGAATGTCAATTGCGGTCAGGGCTAGGTCGATGACAGGCGCCTCAATGCGCTGGATATCAAGAATATCGTCGATCAAGCGGCTCAGTCGGTCGGTGTTTGCGGCTGCAATCTCTAGCATTCGCCGTGTTTGATCTGGCTTGTCATTAAGCTGTCCACTGGCCAGCATTCCCAGAGAGCCCCTGATGGATGTCAGTGGAGTCCGTAGCTCATGGCTGACCATGGAAACGAATTCTTCTTTCATTCGTTCCATTTCGAGGCGAGCGCTCACATCACTGAATATTCCGTGAGTTGCTACGGGCTGCCCGTTGTCGAAGCCGCAATTCGTGGTTCCGCGGACGAAAATTTTGGTGCCTGTCTTTGTCTTGAGCGCTGCGTCAAACTGACCTACAGACTCCCCATCAAGGATCCGAGACGCCAGATTTTGATACTCATCCTGGCTGTCTGGGTGAACCATATTCGATATTTTCATTGAGGTCAGATCGCTTGATTCGTAACCCAAACTTCGCATCCAGGCTTGATTGGCGTAGAGGATATTTCCTCGCAGGTCTGCGGTGTGAATCATCTCCTCAGCGTTTTCAAACAGGTCGCGATAGTGTTGTTCGCTTTCCTGGAGAGACTGATAAAGGCGGGAGATGGAAATCGCACCCGCAATGTGATCGCTAATTTGCTCGACGATTTGGATTTCGCGAGGTCCGTAAGCATCTGTGGACTTCGACCACAGGCTGAGCGAGCCGATCACGTTGCCCTGCGAGATTAGCGGTGTAACGAGTTGAGATCTGAGGCCCGACTTGACAGCTTGTCTCTGGTGATCCATTTCTTTGGTGATGTCAGCCTCGTCATCACTCTGCAAGGTGACAGTTATCCGGTGACGTATTGGTGCTTGGTGAGATGTTTCGCCCACGACGTAGCGATTTCCGGCAACGTATCCGGCCATCTCCACACCGGAAACAAATGTGTCCAGAATGGCCTTACTATCGGGCTCTAGCAGCGATATAACGATTCGGTCGAATGGGATAGTTCCCTCGCCTGAGCTGCGAAGCGCTCACAGACAGCATCCACATCATGCGAGGACGTGATGATTCTGCCGATCCCTGCTAGGCCTTTCCTGCTGGCTGACTCCTGCTCCGACTGCGCGTAGAGCATGGAAGCAGCGAAGCTACCCGCGATCTGTGCCGCAATGACCGTCGCAAGTTTGATATCTCCGGTGCCATAAACGCCATCGATTTCGGAGCGGATATTTAGATATCCAATTGGATGACCTCGCCAGAGGAGGGGGACCGCGATGAGGCTCTTCAAGCCTTGATCTACCCCCGCTCGTGTGTCGGGATACCGGTCGGCTCGCTCGTTCAGCTTCTCCGCGCCCAGCAGTAAAGGCTTGGGGCTTTTGAGGATCTCTTCGGCAACTGAATTGGCCAATGGCGTCACGGTGCCCGGCTCTTGTCCGGGAATCTCTACTCCCACGGAATACAGGTCTGTCTTCGTACCGGCATCTGCATCAATGAGAACGATGGCCAGGCGGTCGAACTGGATCAGCCGAGCGATCTGATCTGCACAATGCGGAAATACATCGCCGATTTCGAGGCTAGAGGTCATGATCCGACCGATTTCAGCCAGAACCGACTCTTCCAGGGTGCTCTGTTCAAGCCGGATTCGCATCCGCTCAGAGGCAAATGGACCCGCCAGTTGTAGACCGAGTGCTTCCACAAAGGCGGCTTCCTGCGACGAAATTGCATCGGGCGCAAACGCGCGCAGGTGCAGCACTCCAACGGGTTTGCTTCGGCTTCTGAGCGGTATAGAAATACCAGATTTCAGGCCGCTGTCTACCACCACGCTGAATCCTGGGACCCGTTTCAACAGGCCGTCAACTGTTTCGTCATTCAAGATCAGAGGGTCGGGATGATCGATGCGGTACCTGCAATGGGCCGGACATCCGCCTCTGTTCTGCCTGGGAGCGTGCGCCAGCAATGTAGGCGTCAACAAGCGTTCCAGCTTCGACGTCTATGCTTGTGATGACCAAGCGATCCCAAGAAATGATTGAGCGCATGAGATTGGCGACACGCTCAATGGCTACACTCAAGTCGGGCTCATCGCTTAGCGCGCTGCCTATCTCGATGAGGCACGGGGTGGCCTCAAGGCTCAGTGGTAACGGGGACTCATTGGTACGAGTTGCCAAATTTGCTTCTCACTGCCGCCAAATCCATGGTTCGCATTCTTGGGAACGGACGGTCAACTCAGGCTAGCAGAGTCATCACACTTGGATGCTAGTTACGGAAAAAAAGCGGGTAATTCCCGGCGCACGGAATGATCACGTAATCAACATAAATGTGATGTTCGTGCCCGCGCTGGCCTCATGTTGTAAGGGGATGATTGTTACAGAGATAAATGCGTGGACATTGGAAGTGACCTGCCCCCAAGACCGTTGCCACCCATTATCTCGGTTCTCCGACTAGCTGTAGCCTGGGCTTGATGACCTCTGGGGCTGGCGGTCGGTATCCAAGTGAGCTGTGTGGCCGGATCGTGTTGTACTCCCTCCTCCA
>CAUZJA010000298.1:0-2842 GCA_963579925.1 Dehalococcoidia bacterium
GGTTCCAACGGTTACCGAGGGTGAGGCTGCCTCAGAGAGGGAAGCAGCACTTGCGACTGCAAGAGCTGCTTCAATGCGCAAGATGTTTGTGGCAATGGCCAAGGACGTGCGCGTTGTTGTGATCAAGCTGGCTGACAGACTCCACAACATGCTCACGCTAAAGGCACTACCGCCGCACAGACAGATCGCCATCGCGCGAGAAACTCTGGATATATACGCGCCGCTGGCGCATCGGCTGGGAATGTGGGATCTCAAGTGGCGACTGGAAGATGAGTCCTTCAAGTATCTCCAGCCCCGTGAGTTCCGGGCGCTCTCCCGCCTGCTCCAACGCAAACGAGCTGAGCGCGAAGAGTACGTTGAGCGTGTGACAGCTGAAACGGCGGAGGCGCTTGAAAAGGCTGATATTGACGCAGAGGTAACCGGACGCGCCAAGCATATCTACAGCATCCATCAGAAGGCCGTTAGGTACGCCGCTCAGGGCAAGAAGCTGGGCGACATTCATGATCTGTTCGCCCTTCGGATTTTCGTGGAATCGGTTGGCGACTGTTACGCGGCGCTAGGCGTGATTCATGGTGTGTGGCCGCCAATGGGTGGCCAGTTTGATGATTATATTGCCAGTCCAAAGGACAACATGTACCAGTCGCTCCACACGACTGTAAGAGCGCTGGATGGATTCCCAGTAGAAGTTCAAATTCGTACGCCTGATATGCACAATATCTCTGAAAACGGGATCGCGGCGCACACTCTGTATAAAGAAGGTGGGGAAGCGCCAGATCGGTTTGATGAGGGCATGACTCTGCTTCGTCAGTTGCTTGAATCTGATCGCGATCATGGCGAGGACTTCGAGTGGTTGGAGCAGATAAAAACAGACATATTGCAGGATCAGGTTTTTGTTTATACGCCCGCCGGAGACGTCGTTGAGCTTCCTGCCGGTGGAACAGCGCTAGATTTTGCATACAAGATCCACACCAACCTGGGGCACCAGACTGGTGGCGCGATAGTGAACGGTAAGTTGACGGGGTTAAGCAAGCCGCTGCACAACGGCGACAGGGTTACCATCCAGAAGCGCAAAGGGCCCGGAAAGCCTCGACTGGATTGGCTGAACCCGGACCTTGGATATCTGAAGACTGCCAGCGCTCAAACGAAAGTTAGCCAGTGGTTCAGACGTCAGGAGCGGGAGTCGCAGCGAACCCAGGGTCGAGAGTTCCTGTCCCGACAGCTTCGACGTCTTCACGAGAAGATGACCCATGATGACGTGGCTGAGGCGATGGGTTATGAATCACCAAATCATCTCTATGAGTTGATTGGATCCGGTGAGTTGCACGCAGGCGAGGTAGTGGCAAAACTTATGTCCGCTACGCCAGAGGTCGCGGAAATCGTACCCGAGAAGTCGCTCAAGAAGTCCGACGGAACTTCAGGCACTATCGTTATGGGAATGAGCGGACTACTCACCAGGGAAGCTCTGTGTTGCAACCCTGTCTACGGGGATGACATCGTCGGGTACCTGACACGTGGTCGTGGCGTGACCATTCATCGGGCGCTCTGCTCTAACTTGCGGGGCAAAGACCAGCCAGAGCGACTGGTTGAGGTAGACTGGGGCCATTCTTCATCACGCATTCCTGCCAGATTCAAGATCGAAGCGTGGGACAGGGTTGGGCTCATCCGCGATTTGACCTCATTGGTGGGTGAAGAAACCGTCAATATTCATTCACTTACGTCAACAGAAGATGAAGATACCAGTACCTGTACGGTCACTCTCACGGTGTACACTACAGGGAGCAAACAATTGAGCAGGCTATTCTCACGGCTTGAAAACGTGAGAGGTGTCTTCGGAATCGTAAGACAGGGCCTCTAACAGGGACGTCATTTGAAGTACTGCTTCAGGTGGCGTCGAATTTTGATGAAAGAGTTTCGGCTGAGACGGTATGCCAAGTAAGAAAAGTAGAAGAGTCCGAGAACACAAGACGATAGTCAACAAGCCCCACCGCACAACTGCGCGGACACGGGTAGCTGCCGCTCGAACGGCCCTCATAGAGGACGCAAGTTCGGATACGGCAAAGACATCGGTTGATGAAGCGGTGAAGGCGCTGGCCAGGGCGGCAAGCAAGGGCGTCATTCACAAGAACAACGCTGCACGCCGGATTTCACGGTTGGTGAATTCACAGTCCAAGGCTCAGGCTGACTAAGTCTTACGGCCAGTTCATATC
The DNA here is from genome assembly GCA_963579925.1 of Dehalococcoidia bacterium. Lineage (GTDB taxonomy): Bacteria > Chloroflexota > Dehalococcoidia > Lucifugimonadales > Lucifugimonadaceae > UBA1151. The sequence goes on from CAUZJA010000298.1 coordinate 2,208, forward strand.
AAAGAAATCCCGCCACTCAGGCGGGATTTTTCTTTTATGTGGGTTTTGAGTTAGTCATAATCTGATCTTGAAGATGCCATGCCAAGACTATTATTCGTAGATAATGGCCTCAGCGTGGGAATATCAATTTCAGCAATAACTGCATCGATGCGGAGCCTCAGAAGAGTTGCGTTAGATATTGGTGTCGGTAGCCTGGTAATTCTGGCAATCGCTTGTGGCTCTCCAGATGCCGCCGAAACGACACCTAATTCGGGATTTGCTCGAGCAACGCCTGTGATGCCTGAGGCAACCCCCACGGCAGAGGCTGACGTAGCCATCGCCACTGCTCCAGTCTCCACGGTTGCTCCAATACCCATTGCGACTGCGACTTCACGACCAGTGCCGCCAACAGCAATCCAGTTGCCACAGCCACGCCGCAGCCCACCGACGTAGTCGTACTGCCAACCGCAACGGCCAGTGCGATCCCGTTACTGCCAACGCCAACGCCAACGTCGGTTATTGCAGTTCCAGTCGAACTTGCTCCAACTGCGTTGTCCGCATCGGGAGTCGTAAACGTAGAAATCGTTTGCATCTTCTTTGACGGGGAGGCACCCAGAACAGAGTCGGATGAGTATGTTGAGATCCTCAATGCTGGT
>CAUZJA010000299.1:0-2835 GCA_963579925.1 Dehalococcoidia bacterium
CAGGTCAGTCTTGGGGGCAGGTCAACATCACCAAGGTTCTAAGCCGACTCGAGAAATACTATGAGGCATTTGAAGTGGGAACTTTGAATGCTGAGGATCTAGAACCACGGATAGCCACGCTCAGGAGTCAGCAGAGCGAGTTGGAACTCTCGAGGTCTAAGATTCAGCAGGCTGGATCGGCTTCGAAGGTATCCGACGCCGTGGTAAGACGCCACGTAGAGAACCTAGAGCCTCTTCTCCAAGATTCGGACCGCCAGCTAAGAAAGACTGCGCTCCGATCGTTCATCGATCGAATTGAGGTTGATGGAAGCACTGTCACCGTCGAATACCACTTACCTCAAATGGAACTACGCGAATCGGACGGTCGAGCAGTTCTGCCTATCGTACCGGTTGGTGGAGATGGGGGGACTCGAACCCCCGGCCTCTGCATTGCGAACGCAGCGCTCTCCCAGCTGAGCTACATCCCCTCGTACCAAACGGGCGCGCCGTGTCATGTGAGACAAACGGACGCTGAACTCAATCCAGACTAGCAACCGCATCTTTATGGTGTCAACGAGCGCCTCACTCAGGATTCGATCGCATTCGGCTGCGTGGGTTGGCTCTTACAGGTGTAGAATCCGCCCAATTTTGCAAAGCAGTTTTGAGGTCGAACCTACGATCTTCATTACTGTAATGGCTGGATACGTCAGGTAGGAGAAAGAATTGCTCAAGCATTTCCAGGTTCCAGAGAGTGAGTCAACACGGGTCAAGGCGGACAACCTTCGTTCAACCGTTGAAGAGTTGTTCCAAAAGGTTGGCCTCAGCGAGAAGGATGCGGTTCTTGGCGCAGATGTTCTGGTCTACGCAGACTTGCGCGGAGTGGACACGCACGGTGTGTCGAACATGCTCCGGTACTACATAAAGGCGTATACCGACGGAACGATTAACCCCACTCCCAATTTCGAGATCGTTCATGAGACTCCCAGCACCGCTACCATCGATGCAGATGGCGCCCTTGGCAACATAGTTGCTCCCTGGGCGATGGAACTGGCAATCGAGAAGGCTCAAAAGGTCGGGTCGGGTGGTATCGCCATTCGCAACTCTGGCCACGCCGGTGCGGTGGGTTACCACGCCCGAATGGCGGCTCAGGCGGACATGATTGGTATGGCCATGACCGCGGGCGGCAACGCTATGCTCCCAACATTTGGCGCAGAGGCGAAACTGGGTACGAACCCGATTGCATGGGCAGCACCGGCTCGCAACGAGGAGCCGTTCATATTTGATGCTGCTATGACTGCGATTGCCGGCAACAAGATTGGTCTTGCAGCCAGAATGGGCAAGCCGCTTGAGGGAGGCTGGCTTGGCAACGAAGATGGCTCTCCTGACATGGAAGGTGGCCAGGCTGCGGAATTCGGCGCAGGTAGCCTTCGTCGCCAACTCCCAATGGGGGGCACACGCGAACTTGGATCCCACAAGGGCTACAGCCTTGGCGTCGTAGTGGACATCATGTGTGGACCTCTGAGCGCAGCACCCGGATTCCGGAGTGCTGACATCAACCGGCGAGCACACTACGTGCAGGCGTGGGACATCGCAGGATTCTGTGACGTCGATGAGTTCAAGGACGACATGGATGGCATGCTGAACGGCCTGCGTACTAGCAAGCCAATCCCGGGCGAGGACCGCGTTCTATACGCTGGCCTCTACGAAGCAGAAACCGAAGTCGAGCGCACCCGAGACGGAATTCCGTTGCACAACGAGGTGATCGACTGGTTCAAGAGTATCTGTGCAGAACTATCCGTGGACTACACGCTCTCGTAGAGCGGTTTGTAGCTAAAAGAAATGTGGCGCACGTCCTAACGGGACGTGCGTTTGCGTTTAATCCGTCTTGCGCCAGAATGGCTCTCGCTGGCGAGCGTTCTCCAGGATTGCTTCGTCAAATGGATCAACGTCAAAGCCGTCTGGCTGGACTGGACCTGTGGTCCAGCCGATTCGCTGCAATACCGACTTTTCCGTATAATAAACGGTGTAAACCATCTGCAAAAACGTCGTGAACTTATCCGGTATGGAGCGCTCGATCTCCTGCAACGACTCGATCTGAGTTTCCGGGTCGAGTCCAACGAACCCGCCAGCTGCGTGAGCGGCCAGGTCAAGGGAAAGCGCGTCCATGACGGATATAAGCGCGCTGCGTAATCGGGGATTGCGGCGTGCCCGTTTCTCGATCTCCTGTGCTAGCCCCATTTCACCGGCCGCTGAAAGGTCATCAACGGCTAGTAACAGTCGATCAAGCACACTCACCAGCGTCGTTCGGTCCGCGTCTGTCAGCCGCCCACCCTCTACGGGACTCATTCGGCTGCCCCTTCGGTTATCGATTCTGGGTTGGGCTCTGGGCTGGGTTCCGATTTGAGCTCGCTACGCTCTCGAACAATGTAGTCGGCCGTCCGCAACGCCAGTGCCTGGATGGTAGGCGTGGGATTCACTGCGCCGCCGGTGACGAGAACGCTGCCATCAACGATGAACACGTTGTCGACGTCGTGCGCTTGCCCCCACTCGTTGACGACCGATGCTTCTGGGTCGACACCCATGCGCGCCGTGCCCATCAGATGCCAGCCGCCCGATCGCAACAGTGGATTCACGATTACATCAATTGCACCCGCTGCCTCAAGCACTTTACGGGCATTCTCAATGCCGTCATCCAACAATCTGCGGGTGTTGGTGTTCAGCGTGTAATCGACCTTGGGTGCGGGAAGATTTGAGCCGTCCACGAGATGATCGTCCAACGTGACGGTGTTGTGCTCTTCCGGAAGGTCTTCGCTGATGACGGCCATGCCGATTCCTTTGCCAAACTTGCTGGCAAAT
>CAUZJA010000300.1:0-2834 GCA_963579925.1 Dehalococcoidia bacterium
TTTTTGAACGCGGTCGTGTCGTAAAACATTCTCTGGCTTTCTTTCTGCAGCGGGCGGTTCATAAAAACCGCGCATGCTGCGAAACAGCTGCGCGAGTTCTTCTTATTCTTTAGCGTCTAACGGCGGAATTGTATGCCCGCCCAGAGGCCCCCGCAAGGACGAGTTTTATGTGATTGCTGACGTGGGCGAGATTCTTACTCAATGAATGCCGACGCGGCAGGCTCAACATAGCTCGCGTGAGTGGCTGATGTAGTCTCGTGGTTTGTATGTAAAAAATAGCAACGGAGTAACCATGAGCCTGCCCGGCCCTGAAGATTGGGCGATTACTGAGACGCATGACGCATACACAGGTTTTTTTGACCTTGTCGTGGACGAGTTGCGAGTGCCAAATGGCCGCTCCATGACGTATCCGTGGGTTCGGTCTCGTAGTGGGGCTTCGGTTCTCGCTCTCACTGATGATCTGCAGGCCGTGACCATACGGCAGTATCGCCATCCCCTCACGGCGATGACTCTCGAATTGCCCGCTGGGCTGATGGAAGATGGTGAGTCGCCAGAAGAGTCCGCTGCTCGTGAACTTCAGGAGGAGGCCGGCTACGCCGCCTCAAGCCTGTCCAAACTGGGGGCGTACAACGCCTCTCCCGGCCTGACGAACCAGGCAATTCATCTCTACCTGGGTACAGGCCTCACCAAAGTGGACACCAATCCAGACCCGTTTGAGTTTCTTGAGATCGAATTGATTCCGGTGGCAGAACTGCGCGACATGGTGATGGAGGGCGAGCCTGTGGATGCGCCGCTGGGATTCGCAGTGATGGCGTACTACGCGCAGAAGAACGACTAGCGTCAGGGTGTTGGGGCGTCTGCTCTGATCAGGCCTTCAGACTTCATCTCGGCCCAGACTTCGGGCGGGATGGCTAGCTGTGACATTGCTACGTTGTCTTCCAGCTGCGCTATGGAGGCGGGACCGGGGATGGTGGATACGATTGCCGGGTGGGCGAGGACGAACTGGATTGCTGCTGCTTTGAGGTTGGCACCGTGTCGCTCACAGATTGCTTTGAGGGCGCGGGCTTTATCGAGCAGTTCCTGCGGTGCGTTCTCGTAATTGAAGAGCGCGGGGCCGTTGAGGTCTGAGGCCAGGATACCGGAGTTGTACGGGGTTCCGATGACGATTGAGACGCCGTGTTCTTCGCAGAGTGGCAGGAAGGCCTCTAGAGGCTTTTGGGTGAGGAGGGAGTAGTGGTTCGGTAGTAGCACGACATCCACTGGATATCGCTCTATTAGCCGCGTTAGGACGCTGATATCACGGGTGCCAGCGCCGATGGCCTTCACGCTGCCCTGCTCTTTTAGTTCGATGATCGCGGGGAAGCCTGTTGCCTGGGCTTGATCTTCTAGTTCGCCCTCTTCGGTGTCGTGCATGAACAGGATGTCCACGTAGTCCAGATTGAGCCTTGCGAGGCTTTCTTCGTGCGAACGGAATATTCCGTCGCGTGAGAGGTCGAATACGGGTGTCAGATCTGGGATACCTTCGTGACCAACTGGGGCTGCATTGTTGGGATCCGATGGCATCAGGACTTTTGACACTTTGGTTGAGACTACGAATTCGCTGCGTGGCAGGTGGGCCATACCGACGCCGTAGCGAACTTCGCTTCTTCCGTCGCCATAGGACGGAGCGGTGTCGAAGTATCGGACGCCAAGCTCGAAGGCGCGAGGGACGATAGCGATGCCTTCTTCGTAGTCGGCTACGGTGTAGAGGGAGTTGGCGGACTCATGGCCGCCGACTGGTGCGCCTCCCAGCCCGAGGGCTGTGACCGCGACGCCGGTGTTGCCTATTTCACGGCGCTCTAATCGGGGCCTTCTGGGCGCTACCATTGGTTTCCCAGCGTTACCAAAGGGGCTCTGGCACGGGTGCGTCCAGATCGATCAGGCCTTCGTTGACGAGCTCGTCCCAAATGCCTTCCGGGATCTCTCGCTGCATCAGCTCCACATTCTGCTCAAGCTCTTCCACAGAGCATGATCCGGGAATGATTGTCGTCACGGCCGGGTGTGCGAACGGGAACTGAAGAGCCACGGCGCGTACATCTGCGCCCCAGCGCTCGCACACTTCCTTGATGTGCTTCGCCTTGGTGACCCACTTCTCTTCTGCAGAGTTGTAGTCGAAGGAGACGGGTCCGTCGAGGTCGCGCGCAAGGATTCCACTGTTGTAGGGGCCTCCAATTGCCACGGAGACGTTCTTCTTCTGGCAAAGTGGCATCAGCACTGGTAATGCGCTCTGATCAAGCAGTGTGTAGCGTCCGGCGAGGAGAATGATGTCCAGATCAAACCGCTGAATCATCTTCTCCGTCATTTGCCACTCATTCATGCCCATGCCGATGGCTTTGAGTGCGCCGGCTTGCTTGAGTTCTGAGAGCGCTTCGAGGCCCATCGCGAAGTCGTCTTCGCTGTGCTGGCCCGAGAAATCTGCGTCGTGCAGGTAGACGATATCGACCTCATCAACGCCAAGACGCTCGAGGCTGGTCTGGAGAGAGCGGTGAATGGCTTCCTTGGAGTAGTCGAGTTTCGATACGTAGTTTGGTATGCCCTCAGGTCCGGATGGCTCCGCGTTAGCCTCGTCCTCAGGGACTAGCAGTCGGGCCACTTTGGTTGAGATGGTGATCTCATCCCGCTCCATCTCTTTGATGGCGTGACCGTAGCGGGCCTCACCTCGCCCGACACCGTAGCCCGGCGCCGTATCGAAGTAGAGCACGCCCAGATCATAGGCTCGCTTGATGATGGCCTGCGAATCATCGTAGGACGTTCCGCCAAACAGGCCGTCAGCGAGCACCATGCCGCTCAGTGGT
>CAUZJA010000301.1:0-2810 GCA_963579925.1 Dehalococcoidia bacterium
TTTGAGAAGCATCTAGCGGACCAGTCAGAATAGGAAATTCAATATGTGCACATGGATTATTGAGAACGTAGAGATGAGCGGTAGTGCCAAAGGACGTGATGGTTGGTTCAAGCTGAATCAGGCCAACGTGTATTACGACCACCCGTACAACGCACCACTGGACCACGCGTTGATAATCGACTTCGTCAAAGACACCAACAAGCCCGTTGATCGGGTGGCAGTAGAAATAAGCCGAGAGTCGGCGCTCAAACTCATAGAAGGCATACAGTCAGCTCTATCGGTTGGGGATGAGGCTCACGCCGTCTAAGGGCGAGTCTCGCACGCACTACTAAAAGAAGAGGAACCGGAATTTGGTACTGAAAAGACTGAAGGAAATTGAGAATCCAACTGTGGTGGCCGCAGAGCCACTGACAGAGTTCGTTGGATCACTGATGCAGGCGGCTGGAATGCGCGAGAACGAATCACGAGAGGCTGCAACGGTACTGGTGGATGCGGATCTGAACGGTATCGACACCCATGGTGTTGGCTACAACCTGGAGCTCCACTACTTGCCGGGGCTCATGTCTGGATTCATGAATCCTCAACCGGACACCCGGATCACTCACGAGACGCCGGGTACTGCGACCGTTGACGCAGACAAGGGCATTGGCCTTGTGGCCGGTCGATTCGCCATGAACCTCGCAATCGAGAAGGCTCGCCAGACGGGAATCGCTTCAGTGGCCGTACCCAACAGCAGTCACTATGGCGCTGCGGGCTACTACGCCCGCATGGCGCTGCCTCACGACATGATTGGATTGACGATGTCATCCGGTGGTGCCCGTGTGATTGTTCCCATGGGCGCCCGTGATCCGTGGATGGGCACGAACCCCATCGCCATGGCTGCGCCCGCCAACGAAGAGCCACCGTTCGTAATCGACATGGCAACCACTGTCGTTTCGTTCGGCAAGGTCGCTATAGCGCGCACCTTTGGTGTTGAGATTCCGGAGGGCTGGGCGGTCGCTGAATCGGGTGAGTATGTCACTGACCCAGCGAACAGCCCACCAGCTCACGGCCAACCTCCGCTGGGCGAGACCCATGAGCACGGCGCCCACAAGGGGACTGGTCTGGGCATGATGACCGATATTCTCTGCGCGATCTTGCCTGGCGAGCCTGTCTCAGGGCTGCTGCCAGACAACCCGAAGGGCGGTCGATTCTGTCACTACTTCCAGGCGATTCGGGTAGACGCGTTCCGTCCTGCCGATGAGTTCAAGGCAAACATGGACGAGATGTTGAGGGCCTTGAAGAACGAGCCCACTGCCGATGGTTACGATCGGGTCATGTACCCGGGCCAGCCAGAGGCAGAGGCGTACCAGGATCGTGTCGATTCAGGCATTCCGCTCGCCGAGCACAGCATTGCTTACTTCAAGCAGATGGCTGCCGAACTGGGAGTTGATTACACCCTTTAGGATTCCCGGTAGTGGCAGGTTTGAAACCTGCCCTTCGCCATGTGACTAGCTATCGTCTTTTCGTTTCGGTCGCTTCGCAACAATTAGAAGCGCCAGCAAACCTCCGGCGTGGAGCGCACTGTCTGCGCCGGGGCTCTTGCTATTAGCGAGTGGGAGACCGCAGCCACCGCCAGAGTGGACCGGCTCTTCTTCCGCGTTGACATCAATGCCGTCTGCAAGCAATCCCTGGTCCCGCATGGTGGTAGCCGTTTGCTCCACCTGTGCGTTGGTGAGGCCGGGTGGATCTTCTGCTGGATCTACGACCGGCTCATCCTGAGTAGCATCTGGATCTTCAACACCAGCGCCAGATCCAGCTTGCGATTCGCGCGCTGCCATCACTCCTTCAATCAGCGCGGCCAGCCCCGGTGCAAGTGCGGCGGTGGGCTCCGCAGTTACCGGTTCTGGTGCAACGGACGAGGGATCTGGGTTGGCATCCTCATCTGGCGAATCTGCGGGAGCGGAATCGACTGGGTCATCGCCACTGATCGCATCATCAACCACACCTGGAGACTTCGAATCATCTGCGTCCGGCGTCTCAATATCAATTCCGCCCAGGATCGCTCCATTTGGAGTTGAGCCATCAACATCTTGAGCGCGCAATGGATCGTGCTCTGGAATCACCCAGAACTGGATCGCCCTGCGAATCGCCATCGGTCGGCTCGCCGTCTACGGGTGGCTCCTCACTGATGTTATCGCCGGGAGTTTCGACAGGTAATTCTTCTGATGGCTCTGTTGAAATAGTGAAAAGAGTTTCAATTGGGGTGAGTATGTTTCCGGCCAGATCAGCCGACTCAATCCTCACCAGGTACGAGCTAATCGGGAGCGTTCCCGTCTCGTATTCCCATAAAGAGCCATTGGCGATTGAGGTGAATTGGTCAGTGATCTCTACATCGTTGAGAGTCGCCGATGTGATTACCGCACCAATAGAAGAGTCTCCCGGATACTCGTTCGCTTCACCCAGGAAGCTGACGCGAATCTTGGTAGACCAACCTTTAAGTTTTGTACCGAACATCGGTGATATCAGTGGTTTTGAACCCTGACGATCGATTTCAAATTGAATCGCTCTGTCTGGATAACCGTCAGCGAAGCTCTCTTGTCCGATCGAACCAAGGCCGCCCGCTTGGTCAAATCCCGTAACGACGAGATTCTTCACTCCCTCACCGGAGCGAGTTGCATCCAATTCATTGAGATCTATCTGATATTGCCATTTCCTTGGTCCACCGGACGATGTGGAATCTACCGAGCGTCCATCGATAGAGACAGCTGGTAACGAGCTAAGCGACTCGTTGCTCGTGATTTCCAGGTTAAGCGTGCTGTTCACATAGG
>CAUZJA010000302.1:0-2806 GCA_963579925.1 Dehalococcoidia bacterium
GCATTTGAGCTCTGCGAGTCTGTCAAGGGGCAGCCTGAGATCTCCGGCGCTAACCTGCAGGATTATGTGCGAGAACCCGATACCGCACCAACTCACTAGGTAGTAGTCGAGGGTGCTCGGTGTCAGGCGCGACCGCAAAAACATCGAGCGCCCCAACGTGGCAACGAAGTAGTTACGCAATGACCGTTGATTATTGATCGATTCTCTGCGCACAATGAAAAGACGCGCGGCCGAAGCACTGGGCCACGCCCCCATAGTAAGAGCTATGCTCCTCCTCCTGGAGAATTGATCATCAGCACTGTCAATGACCTAAAACAGGAAGCCCTTGAGCTAATAGGCCGCGAGATCACGCGTGCCAAAGAAGCCAAGTTGCTAGGTATCTCAGATCACCTGCGTGGGCTCGCCGCGCACATCCGAGAAGACCGCCTCACCGTTGCCCGCATCGACGAGGACGGCATGACGTTCCTGCCAACGGAAGAAGGCCGGAAAGCTGGCTTAGATCAGCTGGTCCCCACGTCACAGGAGGCCCGCCGCGGCCAGAAGCTGATCATCGAAGAACAAGCCCAGCCGTAGGGGCGCATGGCGTGGGCCCGTCCCCTGCAGCGCAGTCTCGGCGGCCAGTCTACGCACGCCGCTCGACGTACCACGTCCTCATCAGGCCTTTGCCTTTAATATCGATCTCGCCGCGGCTCTCGCATTCAAAATGGTCTTTGACCAGTTCAAAAGTCGCCTCGCTAATCTGAACGCGACCCGGTTCTCCGTGTGACTCCATCCGGCTCGCTGTGTTCACAGCGTCGCCCCAGATGTCGTAGTGGAAGTTGCGCTGGCCAACCACGCCCGCCACAGCGGGACCAGTGTTGATGCCGAATCGCATCTGCAATCCAACGCCCAGTTGGCCGCTGCGATCAGCTAGATAGTCCCGCATCTCCAGGGCAACGCTCACAAGCGCTTGCGCATGATCGGGTCTGGGCTCAGGCACTCCCGATGCCACCAGGTAGTTATCGCCAGAAGTGCTGATTTTCTCAACACCATTCCGCACAGTAATCTCATCAAACTCAGAGAAGATTTCGTTGAGCAGCACCACCATCTCTTCAGGAGAAAGCGTGCTGGCAAGCTGCGTTGAGCCAACCATGTCGCCAAACAGCACACTTACGTTGTCGAACCGATCAGCCACCATCTCTGGCCCATCCTTCAGACGCGCTGCAATAACCGCAGGTAGCACGTTTTTCAGAAGGCTTTCAGAGCGTTCACGCTCAAAGTCCAGGAGCCCGTAAGCTGTTTCGTTTTCCTTTACGAAATGGGCCAGCAATCCAAATGCGACCGCAGACGGCCCAAGAATGTTGCCCACAAACATCACTGTTTTCGCCCACGCTGTAACGCTGCTTGTATCGCTCAGCGACGAATCAACTGACGCCGCAAATGTCACCGCAGCAACAAACAACACAAACCAGAAAACGGCCATTCGTCGAGATGAGTAAACGATAGCCCCCAGTGGCGTCACCAGCGACCAGGTGATCACGCCACTGGAGCTTACAAATCCTCCCAGGGCAAGCATCAGAAAAAACGGAAGTAGAAGCGTAATCAGAAGCTGCGAGAACTCGAAAGCGTGATAGCGATGCCACACCCGATATGTAGCGAGGTTCACCAGCGTCAGGGGCAAATACGCAAACGGAATGATTGAGACAGCTGGCTCACCGGCGGCCAGGTAGATAACCCCCCACATAAATGCCGCAGGAGCAACCACAATCGCGGACAACACAGCAATTGATTTGCGCAGATGCTGTGCCCTGCTATCGGTGTCGCTCGCGGCCGTCTCTTCCGCAAAGCCGTAAAGAACGCGGCGACTCGCTTGCACAGGGGAAAGAATGTTCATTGACAACATTCTAGATGCGCCACGCCAACCTCCGGACATCCGCCCTTTCACAACTCCCCCAAACCCTGCCACTATAAGAACATACGTTTTGAAACACCGTATCCAAGCTGATTGGATACGGCGAATCAGCAATCAGAACGTACTGCCCCCGCGGCTGCCACCCAACCTCCGGCCGCCGCATGGCAACCAGTTCCCTCATAAGGGCAGCATTCGTGGCCATCTGATCCCCATGTAGGGGTAGCCCTTGTGGCTCCCCGGTTCCCAGAACGGACCCAAAACTATCTCGTAGCCAGACTGCCGCAGGCGGCCCCGTACAACAAAATAGAGAAGGCCCGAACAAACCGCGCCACACACACCCGCCAACGTACCGAATCATCCACAGGAATGAACGGAATAACGCCGAAGCGAATGTACGAACCGCGGTCGGACCTGAGTCAAAACTGGAAAAGTGTCCCGGCAAAGCGCTTCGCGAGTCGGGACGGGCCAGAAGCTGGACGCTACTTCTCAATGGGGAAGAACCCATGAGTCGGACCAAACAGGATGATCTGATTGCCACCTCTCGCGGCGCCCTTAACCGGGATACCAACAGGGCACAAATCAGCTCCCGCGCGGAACGGTCTCCTTTGATCGACCTCGAGGGGCGTGCCTACAAGGGGCCTGTTCGTTGGCATAGCCTGGGAACAGACACCGGCAACTGATCGATACCTCATTCGCCACCGGCGGAGCATCCACTCCAGCAGCGACCAAAACAGAATCCCCACAACGTCACATCGCAGATCAACCCCGCAGGTTCCACGTAGCGGCGCATGGCGTGCGCCCGGCTCCCGCGACCCCGTGACGAGTGTGAGGTGCAATCCTGATCTATTCGGGACCAGAGACAAAGGCGTGCTGACGACCGGACCTCCCGGAGCAGTCCAATACCGTCAACACGCT
>CAUZJA010000303.1:0-2793 GCA_963579925.1 Dehalococcoidia bacterium
CTGAGCAAGAACACCAGCACCGGTGTAAGAGCGGAAGCCGGAAACGACACGCCTGATAACAAGGAGGACGAAGATGGACATACTACTCAAGTTCCAGTGCCAGAGTTGTGACAAGGAGTTCACGGTACTAAATGAACAGGTCGAGACAGACATGCTTTCTTGCCCGCATTGCCAGGAGTGTATGGATGTGGGGGACGAAGAACCGGAGGTGGAATATGAAGACTGACGCCGGCGGCGGACCGACCACACCGCCGACTGGGGGTTGAAGGTGTCGATGATCAGGTTTCTGGGCCGGTTGTTCTGGCCCTTCGGCCGGGGAAGTGAACGCCGAAGGGAACGAAGTAAACGTAAAAGTACACGGAAGGGAACGCTTCCGGAACGTGGGCAGCGTACTGCCAGGACTACCGATGGGGAACGCAGCCACATGTTCGAACTCAAAAACCGGTGGGGCAACCCGTGTCAGTTCGACTCTGACCTTCGGCACCACCCAGGCTTCAAGTTCCTTATGTTCGATCACCAATGTCTTCTGATGGCGATATCCGTTTCGATACGAGATTGGCGGTCATGCAATCTGGCTGAAATGCCTAGAATTTCTTGATGACATAGCCATAAAAATAATTTCCCTCTTTTGGAAATACCGATCCTGAAACGTGGTTGGCCGCAAGGGTGAATTTAGAATGTCCAATCTGTAGGAAACCCCTCTCAATCACAACGGTCATCCCAGAGTGATGATTTGATTGACGGCTGCTATGGCAACAACATTTGATTCGTCCGATGACTTGCCGTTATTGATTTCAGCTTCAAACGTCTCATCATATATTTCCATCGCCCTATTGGTTCGCAATGAAGACGGCCCGAACAAATTCTGGTCATCGTCTATGACTTCCTTCTGGATCTTCAAGAAATAGCTCCCCAGATTGAAAGCATATGCTAGGGACTCAACCTCTTCCTCTGATGTTGTCCCGCCATGATCATGGCATCTACAGTTTTCGAGAAATATCGTTGTGTCTAATTCTTCTCGATTTCTATCACTTTGGATATCTATTGAAACGCTTGCGACGCCTCGCTCTCCACCTGATGTATCCGAAGCCTGGTCCTTGAACGCATTTACCATATCCCTTGCTTCCTCTTCCGTTGCGCACCAAACTTCGTCGCACCAATCATCAACTCCCAGCGGGTCGCATCCTGGAGCATAGTTAATAAGCACGTTTACGACGTACACAGGTCCCCGGCTCTGATTATGATTACTCATCCAATCTCCAGATTTCGCAGTCGCGATAATAGTAGTTCGATACACTTGGCGAGCTGGTAACGACGCCGTCAACTTCCTTGTACTTGTTGACGGCGTTATAGTCCCCCATCAACTTGGCCAGGGAGTACAAGAGTCCTCTAAATCCTGCCATTTCAAACCTCCAGAGATACTGCCTATTAACCGCCCGATCCACCATTAGTCCCACATGATCGGTGAGAAATCTCTGGCCGCAATCATAGAACGGTATCCCTAGCCCGGTACACCGTACCCTGGCCGCCCGCGGCTATCCGTTCGAGAATTTCGTATCTGCCGATTCTTTGGAGAATGGTTATTGCCAGGGATTATAGCGGATGTATCTACTGCGGATGGACTGGGATAAGGCGAGGACTTGGCGGCGGATAGAACCCATAGCGCGATCTATTTCAGGAGACGAACCAAGTGGATACGGCGAAGTTAGTTGCCAGATTGCCTCAGGAGGCTACTTCGAGGGACAGCAACTCCGCCTGCATCAGTACCGTATGCACTGCCGCGTCTTGCACGTCAGGTGGATAACCGTACTTGCGCAGGGCACGGCGAACCAACACTCTGAGCCGGGCCTTGACGCTTTCTTTGACGGTCCAGTCGATGCTGGTATTCCGGCGCACGCTGCCAACCAGCTCAGTTGCGATCACCGCAAGCTGCACATCCCCCAACACGTCGACTGCGCTCTGGTTCTCGGCCAAAGCGTCGTAGAAAGCCAGATCGTCCTGGGAAAGTCCCAGCTTTTTCTTTGCCGTGTTATCCTGCCACGACCAGTTATTACTGGTAGGTTAGAAACGCCGCTGGAGAGGCATCAAGGCCAATAATGGACATAGTTGGCAAGTTATGCTGGTCCACTTGAAGAGGAGAGACATGCAAAAGGTATACACAGTTTGGGACGATGGTAAGAATGAAAATTCTTATCGGCATGTAAACGAAGCTTTAGAGCGAGGATCAAGGGTTGTATCAGTCTCTACAACAGCACCTAGCGAGCACGTTACAGGGCCAAATCCACACGTCGGGCAATGCTGGGCGGTCACCATTTTCGTCTTAGAACTCCCTGAAGACAATGAAGTTGCTGAGGAATAACAACACAGATCATTCGGAGAAATAGGTCTGTGCACTTTTCGTGCACTTTTGGGAAATTGAAAAGCCCCGGTTTTAGAAATCGGGGCTTTTTCGTGCCTAATTTTGGTGACCCGCCTCGGGGTCGAACCGAGAACCTACTGATTAAGAGTTATTCGCCCCGCTTGTCCATGCCTGTCGTGCTATGTTGCCTGGTGTCGTATGTTAAGTGATTTGAAGCTAACAACACAATACGACATGAAACAACACTCAACACATGTGACCATTTCCCGCCCAAATAAGAAGGCCACTGGCATTCCTAATCTATGGTCTCTGAGTTTGTAGGGGGCATCCGGTGACGGGTCAACTGCCCTGACTACGGACCTGGTGCGAACTTCTGGATGCGGTTCCCTTCAGATTCTGCAACGTAGACGCTACCGTCGGATGCCACAGCGACG
>CAUZJA010000304.1:0-2747 GCA_963579925.1 Dehalococcoidia bacterium
CCTGTTGAAGCTTGTTCAGGATCTTCTCAGGACTGTGACCTTTTCTTGGCATTTCTGCCTCCCTTCATGAGAGCCCAGTTTCCAACTTTCAACTGGACTCGTTTGAGGGGGGCAGGTCAATCTCTGAAATGAAATCATCAGACAGCAACTTGGTGTCAACGTACTGGATTGAAAGAGCGATTAAGGCCACGGCAAGCAGACCACCACCCACTGGATGGCGAAGTATGCCTGGAATGTATCCCCTGAACCGTTCCATAAAAGGCTTATCCTGAGGCCCTTGAAAGGCACTCGCTCTAGATTTTCATCCGCCTGAGCTAAGGCGTTTGAATATCCCGTTCTCCACGGCCGTCCGTTTAATCCGCGCGGGCAACCATCTCTTCCAACACATTCGAGTCTAAGAGGGGAACGCGGGTCAGATGTAGGTGCGTAGTTCGCGGACAGCCTGCGGGTTTACACGCATCTCTTACACGGTGGGCATTGACCGGAACCCGGTGCGATGGCTATCGTGACCATCCCGTAGAGATCAGAATCAAACGGTTCAACCCAGCAAACAAAGGCACCACATGAAGATCACCAATATCAAACTTCGCAAAGTAAGCGGGGTTATGGAGACTGAAGGCACGTTCTGGGAAGAGCGATTGGTTATGCCGCTGGACGTCTATCCTGAGTACCGCTCTGGGGGTACTCACGGCGGTGAGAATCAGATTGATGATAATCACTACCGCATAGACGCAGCATTTGTGCAGATTGAGACCGACGAAGGCGTAATTGGTATTGGTGGCCCAATTACTGACCACCACGCCTACATCATCCAGAAGTCGCTTGCGCCAATCATCATGGGCAAAGACCCAACCGCCACAGAACTGCTCTGGGATCAGATGCACCGCTCACAGGTACACGGCCGACAGGGCGAAATGATGATGGCCATCAGCGCCGTGGACTGCGCGCTCTGGGATCTCAAGGGCCGATGGCTCAATCAGCCAGCGTATCGATTGCTAGGCGGGCCTACCCGGACTTCCATACCGGCGTACTCGTCAATGCTCGGCTTCGATGTGCTGGACGCTGGCAGGGTTGCCGCACGCGCTCAGGAGTTTCAGTCGCTGGGCTACAAGGCGCAGAAGTGGTTCTTCCGCCACGGACCACAGTCCGGTGTTGAAGGTGTCAAGAAGAACGTCGAACTGGTGCGAACGTTGCGCGAAACACTGGGCGATGACAATGACATCATGTTGGATGCGTGGCAGTCATGGGACTACCAGTACGCCATACGAGTTGCCGAGGAGATCGCTGAGTTCCGGCCTCGATGGCTGGAAGAGGTAGCGATGCCTGACCGCGTGGACACGTACGCGCAGGTGCGTGCGTCCGTTCCGTTCCCTCTTTCAGGAGCAGAGCACGAGTACACACGCTGGGGCTTCAAGCGATTTATCGAAGCGGAAGCGCTGGACATCTTACAGCCTGACATTTACTGGGCTGGCGGCATCAGCGAAGTGATGAAGATCGCGGCATACGCGTCCGTCTACGATCTCAGCGTCATCCCACACGGCCACTCAACCAACGCCGGTATCCACTTCAGTGCAGCGCAGTCGCCTGCCACCACGTGGATTCAGGAATATCTGGTCAAGTGGAACGCGATCCACCAGTTCTTCCTGGCCGACCCGGTAGTGCCGGTAAACGGAGAAATCCAGGTGCCCGATCATGTGGGAATTGGAATGGATCTAGACCCCGCGAAGATTGAGACGGAAACGGAACTGAAGTTCTAGTCGCAAGCGCTCCAGGTAGCTGTGGGGCTTCCCCTCCAACGCTGCAACCGAGGCGAACGTCTCTATGCGGCGCACTACGCCGTCCACCGTGGGGCCGGGCAAGCCCGGCGGCTACCGGATCAGGGCAATCGCACCTCCTACGCGCAGGCGTAGTCGTCCACGTTCCAACGGTTGTAGGCGGGTTCCGGGTTGTCAGCCAGGCGCTGACGGGTTTCGGTCCAGAGTTGCGTCCATGTTTCGGGGTCGTGCAGCTCAGCCTCAGGGTTCTCTGCGCTTCGAGCCACGAAGCCGGGGAACGATGCTCGGCCTGTCGCCTGCCCAATTGGGTTGTAGCGAAGGTCAAAGCTCCAGCGGATATTGTCGCTCACGTTGGGCAGCGAATCATGAACCGTTCGAGCCGTGAGGAGCAAAACATCGCCCCTCTTGGTGGGCACAGGCACCATACCGTCCACGTCTAAATAGTCGTCAGGAATCTGCAGCCCACCCTTTTTGTTCTTGTTGGTGTCCGCAGTGCAGTGCGGTAATAGACCCTGGCGGTGTGATCTCGGTGCAACTCGTAGGCAACCAGCTTCCACGGGCGCGTCGAGTAGCGAGAACCATATTGTGAGCATCTTGGTGCCGTCGGCCTCTCCGCTGACCACGCCGTTATCCTGATGCGCCTGCGTCGCGCCTAGCATTGCACGGCCCGTCTTGGGATCCTTCGGGACCATCGCCTCTGGTGGCTTGATGCGGACGTGCTGCACCGGGTTGGAGTAGACCTCAGGACCAATAATCGACTCGGCAGTATCAATCAGCTTCTCGTTGGTCAGTGCGCTGAAGACCGCCGGGCCAGTCCAGAACGGGGTGTCATGCTCAATGCCTTTTTGCGGGAGAGAGAAATCGAAGAACTGAGCATGAACCTTGCCGGATTCCTGATAAATCTTGCCCAGACGCTCACCGAACGGCAAGTCCTCATAACGTGATGTGATCTGGCCATCAGCAAACAACTCG
>CAUZJA010000305.1:0-2716 GCA_963579925.1 Dehalococcoidia bacterium
CATCTGCGCCAGCAGCAGAGGTCGCAGCGAAACCAGCTTTTTCCATATAGGTCTTTTCCACCAGAGGGGTGGGGACCGTACCCGGGCAGATGGCATTCACCCGTATCTTGGAGGGCCCGTATTCGACTGCCATCTGCTTGGTCAGGCCGATCACGCCTGCCTTCGCTGCTGCGTAGGACGCGATTCCCGGTATCCCAATCAGTCCACCGACACTTGCCTGGTTGATGATGGAACCGCCGCCAGCTTCGATCATCCCCGGGAGGCATGCGCGGCTGCAAAGCCAAACGGACGTGAGGTTGACGGCAATCACCTTTTCCCACTCAGCGAGTGTGGTGCTTTGGGCATTGCCTGAGCCCGCGATGCCTGCGTTGGAGTAGAGAACCGTCACCGCTCCAAATGCGTAGGTGGTCTCAGCGACCATCTGTTCGACCAGTTTTTCGTCAGTGACATCCACCTCACAGGCGATTGCCCGGCCGCCCGCACCAAGGATTTCTTCGACAGTGGTGGCGAGTCCCTGCTGATCGCGGTCAACGCATCCAACTTGTGCTCCTTCGGCTGCGAACCGAATGGCCGACGCGCGACCGATGCCCGAACCGGCTCCAGTCACGATCGCTACCTTCCCCGCAAGGCGGTCGCCCATACCCACAGACTCCTTCCATCCAAGTGCTGTCTAGACCAGAGAGGTCAAACTAAACCAGTCATTATACTAGCTACGTGTTATCGCGTTGGATACGAGTAGGAGTCCTACTCGTCATCACAATGTGGGGACTGGTATTCGTAGCAATCCACGAACTTCTTACAGTACTGGATTCCATACAGATCGTTGTTATCCGATACTGGATCTTCAGTTTCATCTTTCTTCTACTATTACTCTGCCAGCCCGACTTGCGTCCTAAGTTCACCCGACAGGACTGGGGTATGTACATTTTCGCTGGCATTTTGGCCGTGCCAGGAGCTCAATTTCCCATCGTCTACGGACAACAGTTTCTCGCCCCGCCCCTGGTGTCACTTATTGCCGGCCTAACTCCTGTGATGGCAATTGTTCTGGCGAAAATATTCCTGACAGAAAAACTTTCTCGCTTCCAGCTTCTGGGCTGCCTCATAGCGCTAGCCGGATCACTGGCAATAATCTTGGTAAGCAGCGGCGATGGGACCGAGCTGACCGATTCCAATCCTGCTATGGCCGCATTAGCCCTGATTACGCCGTTATCGTGGGCGGGCTACATGATTTTCATGCGCCGTGTTTCCACCCGCCACAGCGCACTTACTTCAACCGGCACGGCAATGGTCTTGGGAACCCTGTGGACTACGCCCTTCTGGAATCGCGGCGCCAGCGGTATCGCCAATCTCGAAGTGCCAGATCTTTTATGGCTCCTCTACCTAGCAATAGGCGGAACCCTGTTGACGTACTGGATCTACTTTCGGGTCATAGCTGAGATCGGGGCAAACCGTGCAGCCACCTACATGTTTACAGTACCTCTGATGGCCCTATTCTGGTCGTGGATGATCTTGGGATATGTGCCTTCTGCACCCGCTCTTATGGGCGGAGTGGTAATATTAATTGGTGTGGCAATGGCTCAAAAAACAAGTTATAACCACAGTACAGAAGAGCCTTCTATCAAGCTATAGCACGCCCTACAACGACCTTTATTTGCAAATCAGGTGGGGGCCAAGAACTCCGAGATGGCGCGATGGCTGGACTCGTCTTCAAAAGTCGCAGCTGTAGCGATCACCGCGCCGTCAATACCTCCTCTGGCGTCACGATTCAGATGACATTTGATCGCCTTGAGCGCGTGACGACTATGACAGGAGATTGACAAGGCGAGGTCGTGGGCGGCAGAAATGAGGTCATCTTCTTCGACGACGTCCATCACCAGACCGATCTCTCGGGCAGTTATGGCATTGAGTTCTTCGGCGCTACAAGCCAGCCTCATCGTCCACGGAAGACCGATCTTTTGGGCAGCCCGGGTAATACCGAACCCGGGCATGAGGCCATGATCGACCTCGCGAAAGGCAAAGCGGGCACCAACAGACGCGATCGCCATGTCGCATGCCATCGTGATCTCCAAGCCCCCGCCATGGGAAATGCCGTGCACCGCAGCGATGACGGGAACTGCACATTCTTGAATCGAGTGAAACGCAGCAAAGACAGCCCCGATGTGTTCCTCGGCGCGCTCCTTTGACTCCGTCAACGGTGGAAAGGTAGAGATATCGCCTCCTGCCGAGAAGGCCCTTCCTGCTCCCCTAAGAACCACGCAGTTGACATCAGTGTCCGAACTCAGCCGACCCATCCACTCCGTCAGCTGATCGACAAAGGGCCGATCCATGGCGTTGAGCTTTTCTGGCCGGTTCATCACAAGGTGAGCGACTCGACCAGCGTGCTTCTCGAGCAGGAAGCGTTCTTCGGTATGCCCAGACATGAATACTTCCCCCTCAGCCCGGTCCCAGTCTCAACCCAGCGTCTAAACGGATGGTCTCTCCGTTGAGAAACGTGTTTTCCATGCAATGGACCACAAGATTGCCGAGGTCCTCAGGTCGGCCAAGACGCTTCGGGAAGACGTTCCCTAAGACGATGGAATCAACTGTCTCCTGATCCAACGTATCCAGCATCGGCGTATTCATGGTTCCGGGGCAGATGCACAAAACCCTCACTCCATGCAGCGCCAAATCCCGGGCGAGCGGAGAAGTAAGCCCAACGACACCCGCTTTTGATGCT
>CAUZJA010000306.1:0-2709 GCA_963579925.1 Dehalococcoidia bacterium
GGCGATCCTTGGACTTACTTTCAAGCCTGACACGGCAGACTTCAGGGATTCTCCAGCCATGGCGCTTGCTCACCATCTATCTGCTGAGGGCGTGGATGTCCGCGCAACTGATCCAGCGATGGATCAGGCTCCCAGGGGAGCTACGAATGAGTTCGAGCTTTTCGTGGACCCCGCAGAGTGCGTTAGGGGCGCTGATGCCGTAGTTCTGGCAACAGCATGGCCGATTTATCAGGATCTCAGTTGGCCTGAAGTGGCTGACGCGATGTCAGGCAATCTTGTGGTGGACGGCCGCAACGTGCTGAACGTTAGTGAAATCAAAGCGGCCGGCCTGCGGTACGTTGGCGCGGGTCGGGGCAGCGTCTCCGACTAGCGTTGACCCTGCTGACTCCAGATGCAAGCTCATGTCACATCGCCTACGTATGTTTTGGTACCGCTGGTCTTACAGCAGGTAACCTCAACTAACTAATGACCATCCCAAATTTACTCGTCTCATCCCGAGGCTCAAGCAGACTCCGGATCGCACTGATCGCGATCGTGCTTCTGGTGGTACTGGTGCTTGGAGTCGCTTTCCGAGCTGCCCAGATCAAAGGTGATGTAGACAAGTTGTCTGAGTATTCGGACGACCTGAAGTCGTTGAGTTCAACGGACGTTCTATCAGGTGACGCAGATGACGTGGAAAACGTGCTTGCTCGGCTCAAAGAAGTTCAAGGTCAGGTGCACGGAATTCACTCAGACCTTGCCTTCATACGCCTGGTGGAACCACTTGTCGGGTGGCTTCCGCTGGTTGGCACAGATCTCAAGGCCGTGTCCAGTATTGGCGATCGAGCATTGGCTGACGTTGATGCCGCTGTTGAGGTGGCGCTCGCTGGAAAGGTCCTCCTTGAGTTCAGCGATCTGATTTCAGGCACAACGCAAGACTTGCACGCCGCATATAGCTCCGGCCGTACGCCTGCGTCGTTGGATATTGCCAGCGCCCACATTGCTGCGGCCGATGAGTATTTGCAGCGTGCCGAAAAGATCGCTCTGTCCAACAAGTCGGACTCTTCAGACCTGGTATCTCAGTATGCGCAGATTCTTGAGGAGCAGGAGCCGCGGCTCAGGGAGGTTATCGATTGGACCGCCTCATTGATGGTTGTAGGTGAGGAACTTGGACCTCTACTCGATTCCACGGTCTCGCTACTTGAGCTGGTTGGTGAGGGCGGGATCAGCGGCCTTGGAACACAGACCGAGGTAACGGAACTTCTCAACGATCTCGCGGAGCACGGTAGCCGCGTACGCGAACCGGCGATGGCGGTACGAATGAGTGTGCCTGCCGACCTGAAAGATACCGCTCTCGGTCAGCAGGTGACCGCACTTGTAAGTGTGTTGGAGTCGATAGGGCAATTCGCTTTAGGTGCAAGGACTGGACTCGCCGCCGCTGGGCCGGTATTGGAGTTTATATCGGAATCAGACCTCAGGCTGCTTTCAGACGGCGAAGGGATTCGTTCAATGGTCGGGTTGCTGGAAGTTGCTGGCCCTGCACTGTCATCTTCAGCGCAGCAGATCACAAGCGCTACGGGAAATGTCAGTAGAACTCTGGATGGAAGTAAAAGTGGCGTTGAAAAAGAGTTGATTGACCTAGTGGACGATGTGGCGGGCGCACTGCGGATAGCGGCCACGTTGCCTGATATTGCAGATGAGTTGCTGGGCCTCAGTGAGCCAAAAACACATCTGGTGCTTGGACAGACATCAGATGAGTTGCGAGCCAGCGGTGGGTTCGTGTCCGGGGTCTGGCTCGTGACGTTCGATGGAGGCGCTCTGGTCTCCAGCGAGTACGTCGATGTGGTGGAGGTTGATGACATTTCACGTCTGGGGCTGTATCCGCGCCCACCTCAGTCACTGGAAGACCATATGGCCGCCTCGGTCTGGCTAATGCGAGACGTGGGATGGGAGCCGGACTTCCCGTCGACTGCTGGAATTGCCCGGAGCCTGCTGTTCCTGGGGC
This sequence comes from Dehalococcoidia bacterium, assembly GCA_963579925.1. GTDB lineage: Bacteria > Chloroflexota > Dehalococcoidia > Lucifugimonadales > Lucifugimonadaceae > UBA1151. The sequence continues at coordinate 1,985 of CAUZJA010000306.1, forward strand.
AGCAACGACAGGCCGACTCGGTGATCGCAATCACGCCTCAGGCGTTCGTCAAGGTTGCAGAAGCACTCGGCGGCATATCGACGACCGTCGGCACCTTGACGGCGGAAGAGCTTCTACCAATTCTGGAAGTTGGCACCGATGAGCGTGGCCGGGAGTTCATGGACGTGCTCTTCCAGGGGCTCATAGACACGGTGAACGGCAGAGACGTGTCCAGCAGGGCACTTGACCTTGCAAGTGCGTTCTCCGCGGCGCTGGATGAGAAGAATATCCTGGTGAACATGGTCGATCAGTCCGCTCAGAATGCGGTGTTAGCCAACGGTTGGGCCGGGCAGCTTTCAGATCCGAATCTGAGCATCACTCGGGATCGTCTGATGGCCGTTGACTCCAACGTTGGCTGGAGCAAAGTAGATCGCAATATTGAGCGTTCGATGAACTACTCGATATCGTTGATCGAAGCCAGCAGGCCAATCGCACGGGTTCAGTTGGAGTATCAGAATCATAGTGGCCCCGACGCTTCAAACTGTGACCAGCAGAAGATGGATCGAGGGCTCGCATATGAGCTTCTCAAGAACGCCTGCTACTGGAACTTTGCTCGCGTGTTTGTTCCTTCTGGTGCCAGGCTTATTTCTAGCGATGCCCTTCCGCTTCCTCAACACAGCGTTCAATCGGAGACGGGCTTCAAGGCGGTGGGTACCGACACGTTCGAGGCAGGGTTTGTGGCTGGG
>CAUZJA010000307.1:0-2702 GCA_963579925.1 Dehalococcoidia bacterium
GAAGACCCGGTAGCCGAGGGGCTTGCCACTCCCCACGCCACATCAACCCGCAGCGAAACATTGATGCGCTCCACTACGTTCACCGAAGAGCCGGGCAAGCCCGGCAGCTACCGGGCGTACTATGCAAAACGGAGCTATGCTCCCTACTTCGCCTTCGCCCGCATCGCCTGATCCAGTCCGTGAATATGCCCCACCGCATACGCCCAGTACCGGTGGCCCCAATCCGTATCGCCGTCCATGTGAATCGCGTGATCCGGGGTCATCCAGCCATCGAAACCAGCATCGTGATACGCCTGCATCGCCGCCGCCATATCGGCGTTACCCGTCATCGGGAACGTCTCCTGGAAGTCGTTCAGCTCACCCTTGATGTTCCGGAAATCGACCGAAAATATCTTCCCTCGATTGCCAAAGTACGATATCTCAGCCTGAATATCGCAACCCATCTCTGTAAAGCAACCCTGGCAGAACACCACACCTGAATTCGGACTCGGCACAAGATCAAGGAACTTGCGAAACGCGCCCGCGCTACGCATGATCCGAGCAACGCCTGCAATCTCCGGGACAGGCGGATCATCCGGATGTAGCCCCAGCCGCACACCCGACTCTTCAGCTACCGGAAGCACGGCCTCAAGGAATCGGCGCAAGTTCTCCCACAGCATCTGATCCGTGAATATCCTGCGCTCGTTTTTGGCGATGAGCTTCGTGTTCACTCCGCTGTTCGGATGCTCCATCAACTTCGAACCCTCAACGTCTTGCATCTTGAATCTCGTCGCCCGCGCACCCGCCCGTTCCGGCGCCTCGCTCGACGTCCGATATATCCGCAACGCGTGCATGTTGTAGATCAGCAGCCCAATTCCGGCCTCGCCAACACTACGAATCGTCTGCTTGTAGTTCTCAATCTGCTCATTCGCGCCCTCAAGCCCCAGCATCCACCGGTACGTCCACTCCCACGGCGCCATCCGCAGCGCCGCCCACTCAAGACCATACGACTTCACCAACTGATGCATCTCAATCAGCGTTTTGGGAGTGTAAAAGCCCTTGTCCGACCGGCGTGGCTTCGGCGCACCCGAAACTCCATCCGCGCCAATCTGAGCGGCAAATTTAAGCCGGTCCTCAGAGAAATCAGTCGATAGAAAAACCTTAACCAAGCTGGCTCCTCAAATAGTTAACTGGTGCGTCCTCGATCAAACGCCGATGCTGCGGAGTCGAGTATCGCCTCCACACGCTCTGGATGACTACGATGATACTGGTGAATCGCCTCGCCAACCGCGGCCCGAAGATCATCTGACCGCCAGCGAAGCTCCTGATACGCCGTGCCTGCATCCGACTCCGATTCCACGTCAGCAGTCACGGCATCCAACGGCACGTAGTTCAGCGACCCAGTGCCATTCGGCATCTTGCCCGGGTACGCCTCAAGCTCCGCCAACGTAAGCCGCTCAAAGTACGGATGATCCACGCAGTTGCCGTAGCGATTACAGTCACCAATGTGATTGAACCGCCATGCAAGGACGGATCCTGCAGGCGCACCATTAGAGTTCGAAATTGTAGAGTCCTCTTCGGATAAACGAAGGTCTACCCAACCACCAGATTCAGTAGCTTGTTCGGCACGTAGATCTGTTTGCGAATCTGCTTGTCGTCAGTGTGTGTCTGCACGTTCTCTTCAGCCATCGCCGCCGCAGCAACTGCCTCCTCTGTAGAGTCAGCCGGCATCTCCAGGCGCGCACGCAATTTGCCGTTCACTTGCACAACAATCGTCACCGTCTCCGCCATCGTCAACTCTTCGTTCCAAGACGGCAGGCTCTCGGAGTGAATCGAGTACCCGTGACCCGACCGCTCCCACAGTTCTTCTGTGATGTGCGGCGCAATCGGCGCAAGAATTAGCAGGGTGCGCTCGATGGCCTCGCTCCACGTCTCCGGCGATACGCCACCAGCGTCCCACGCCTTCGCAAGTTCGTTCGTGTACTCCATCAGACCGGCAATCACCGTGTTGAACTTGAACGCCTCGAAGTCGGCCACGGCCTTCTTCGAAATGGCATGTCCACCACGCAGAATCCCGCTGTCGATAGCGCTATCGACCGGCACCGAAGCCAGTCGCTCAGGATCACGCGTTGCAAGGTCCCAGACACGATTCAGCCAACGTGAAGGGCCATTCATGCCCTCATCCGACCACATGCCGCCATCACTCCACGGCCCAAGGAACATCAGATACGTGCGCACCGTGTCCGTGCCAAACCGCTCCACCAACGGATCGGCTGACATTGGCCGATTGCGCTTGGAAATCTTTCCACCCTCCGTGGTCATGATCCCCTGGTTGAACAGGCGGGTGTACGGCTCATCAAAATCAACGATACCGAGGTCACGCAGCGCCTTGTTGAAGAAGCGAGAGTAGAGCAGATGCATCACCGCATGCTCCACGCCGCCCATGTAGCGGTGCACCGGCATCCAGTGCTTCGCCAACTCGGGATCAAACGGTGCCTCATCGTTGTGTGGATCGGTGAACCGCAGGTGGTACCAGGAAGAGTCCATGAACGTGTCCATGGTGTCTGTCTCACGCTTCGCTGGCTTGCCGCAGTCCGGGCACGTCGTGTTCACAAACGACTCATCATCAATCAGCGGTGAGCGGCCAGTTGGCTTGAACTGCGCGGCATATGGCAGTTCGACGGGCAGTTGGTCGAATGGCACCGGTACGGTCCCGCAGTCAT
>CAUZJA010000308.1:0-2681 GCA_963579925.1 Dehalococcoidia bacterium
AACCGTAGAGATCAACTGCCGGAATGAAACGGACACCGTCACATTTACCGTGTCAGACTCAGGCCGAGGAATTCCTCCAGAAAAGATCGATACGATCTTTGAACGCTTTCAACAAGTCTACTCATCAGACTCCCGCGATAAAGGCGGAACTGGATTGGGACTCGCAATCTGCAAGCTAATCGTGGAACAGCACGGCGGTACGTTGACAGTTGAGAGCAACATGGGAGCTGGAAGCAGCTTCGAATTCTCGCTAAAACGCGCCCAAAAATCAGACATCCCCGTCACCCACTAACGCCCCCGCCTCCGCCGCCTTGCGGCCCATGCCCGTATGGCAGATACCGCGACATGCGTCACCCTGAGGAGGGAGGCTCTGCGACTGACGTGAGGATCTCATCCCCCGCACCCACTGCGCCTTAAAAACGTAAGGGCAGGTTTCAAACCTGCCCCTACCGAATAACCAAATCAAAGCAACCGCCAGGATCGCCCCATCGGCATCACCGCCCGCGGTCAGTAGGTCGAGGCTAGCCTGGGCGAAACTCGTCCACACCCACCGTCACCGGCGCCGGCCCCGTCGGGAACACCGCCGTCTTCGCACGATCAGCCCCAAGCACCACAATCGAACAATCCTCAGGCTTATCCATCACCGGAATCTGCACATCCAGCAGCTGCTCCTCAGTCAGCGACCGCAACCACTCCCAATGCTCAGAAACCCGAGCCTCACCCTCAAGCGGCATATACCGAATCATCTTGCCCAGCGACCCAACAGCATGCTTCGTAATGAACTCCATAGCCTCCTGCTTGGAAAAGCCCTCCTTTCCAATAGGCCCCGCAACATCCGGCGGCATCAGGATCAAGCGCTGCACGCCACCACCCTCACCCTGGATACTGCGAGTCCCAAACGTGCACCCATACGCCAGCGTCTTCATCAGCCCCTCAGCCGTATGATTCCCCTGATCCTGCACATCCAGCTCACCATCCGTAATAAACAGGCTCACCGTGCTCTCATCCGGCTTGAAACCCCGATCGTGAGCAAACGACGGCCACGGACTCATCTCTTCGTTCTCAGCTAGGCACTGGATGAACTTTCTTGTCGTCCCAATCGTGTCCATATCCATCTTGCCCGGATACCAGTAGCCAATATTCCGGAAGCAAAGCGCAAACGCACGCCCCACGATAGTGTTCACGTGATTATCACGACCCGGCCCAATGGCCGACCGCGGATTAAACCCAAGCTCTTTCGTTACAGGGCCATTTACGATCAGCAACGGCGCCTGCGGACTCGTCGACATCAGCAGCGACTTCCCGCCACCTCCGCCAATCATGCTCAGCGCTTTGACCGATGCAATGATCACCGGCATATGCTCCGGCTTCGCACCCGCCATAACCGCGTTGATAGCAATCTTCTCTACCGTAGCAATCCCGAACCCCGGCGGCATATCGCACACCTCAAAGTTCGCATCCAGGCTCGTACCCTCAATCATCGCCGACACGGCCTCGTCTGTTGGCGGATGAAGCAACAGCCCATCGCCCAGATCGTCACGCAAGAAGTCATCGTTCATCTTCAGAACGGCGTCGTAACGATCCTCGCCCTCGTACCGACTCGACGACTCATGGTCCAGCGCTGAATCGCGCTCGCCAGCGTGCGACGTCAGGTTAGCGATAATTTCGTCAATCACCTCGGCCGTCTGGCTCTCGCTAATATCCGGCTCAAGGTTCCTGTAAATCCTCGGCACAACAACCCACTGCAAGTCCGGCATGCCAAACGCACGTGAACTCGCAATAGCATCATCATTAAACCTGCCAGAAACGATCGGAATCGCCGGAATCCCGGCCTTCTCAATCTCAATCATGTCGTAGCACATCCACGACGCGCAGGTCCCTCAGTCGGCGGTAGCGCCAATAACGACGTCAGACTCGTCAATACACTGCTGCCGAATGTGGTCCGGCGCCGGGTAGTTGTTCCCGTTGTAGAACTTGATCGTAACGTCCTTGAACCGCTCCTGGATCAACCGCCCCGCAGTATTCAGAGCAATATCACCCCCGTGAGTCCCACTCCACAGCAGACCCACAGTCAACCCATCCAAACTCTCAGGACGAGGATTCGTCGGTATCGAATTAATAACCCCCCGCTGCTGAGCAACAGGATTCTTCACTTCAAGTAAATGCATAACGAACGCCACTCCTGCGAAAACGATGAGGTAACCACGTGTGGCGGCATGGTACTACGGGATGAGGCGCCAGCGCCGACGTGGCGAGTACCGCATGTTCGGGATAGGGTCACATGTCTAGCCGCACCAGAGCGAGTTGGGGGGGAGGGAAGGCAGGGCTCAACGATAGCGCTTGGCGGATCGATAGTCGCCAAGCACTTTTCGTTCGAGGAGTTTCCATTTTGTCGTGCTAAAAGCGCGAGGCTCCGCGTATCCCAGTCGTTCCATTCGTTTGGCAATGGAGGCGTAACTGACCATCGCGGGGCAAGAACGCTTACCAAGTTGACCTGCCCCCAAGACCGTTACCACCGATTATCTCGGTTCTCCGACTAGCTGTAGCCTGGGCATGATGACCTCTGGGGCTGGCGGTCGGTATCCAAGTGAGTTGTGTGGCCGGATCGTGTTGTACTCCCTCCTCCAACGTTCTGTCAGTATCTCCACCTCCTTGAGCGTGTAAAAGATCTCCCTGTTCAG
>CAUZJA010000309.1:0-2672 GCA_963579925.1 Dehalococcoidia bacterium
GGGGCGATGCTTGGCGAGGAGCCCGGCCCGATACGCAGTGACGGCGGGTGGGTAACGATTGGCACTCTGGGAGGGCCAGCAAGGCTGGTTCTCCAGAAGGTGCCTGAGCCGAAGACGATCAAAGACCGCATCCACATAGATTTAGACGTGGACGATGTGGATGTGGCGATCACTCGTATCATCGAGATGGGTGGTTCTCAGCTCAGCGAGCCGAAAATCTCCGGCGGCGTGACGATGGCTGATCCCCAGGGCAATGAATTCTGCATTGGCGCGTTCAGGCGAAGCAAAGAGGGCCTGCGCACGCCGACGTAGGCGGCGAACCTACTCCGTAGAAATGACCGCCCGCCGGTGCGTGCCTGCGCCGATCTGCTTGTCGCCTTCGAAGGCTGTCAACTCCAGTGATATCTTCACGCCGTCGATGCCGGTGACTGTTGCTTTGGCGGTCACAGACGCTCCGATGGCCGTTGCGGCGAAGTGCTTCACGTCCACATGGAACCCAACCGTCGCGTTTCCGGCGGGAAGGTTGGGGTCGATGGCCTCAATGGCCGCCTGCTCCATGAACATGATCATGGACGGCGTTGAGAGGACAGCGCCGTCCGCCTTGCCGGTGCGGTTGATGGTGTGCTGCTCTTCTACGACGCTGGAAAGCTCTGCACTCATACCTTCAGAGATTGTCGAAACAGACATGAACTAAATCCCCATTGCCGTGTACCCAGCGTCCACTGGGATCACAGTGCCCGTGATGCCAGATGATAGGTCGCTGAGCAGGAACAGCGCCGTGTTTGCCACTTCCTCGTGGGTGATGTTGCGGCCCAGTGGAGACCGCTCTTCAAATGCTTTGCGCATGTTGTTGAAGCCTGGGATTGACCGTGCAGACAGCGTTGCCAGCGGGCCTGCGGATATCGCATTCACCCGGATACCCTGCGGGCCAAACTCATTGGCCAATTGGCCCACTTCATTCTCAAGGGCTGCCTTGGCTGTGCCCATGATGTTGTAGCCCGGATAAACTCGGCCCGCAGCGTCGAAACTCAAAGTGACAACGGCACCACCCTCTTCAGGCATATATGGCGCTGCTTCTGCCGTAACAGGGATCAATGAGTAGGCACTTGTCACCAGTGCGGTTCTGAAGCCTTCCTGCGAGACGGCGGAGAAGTTGCCACCCAGATCATCCTTGTCCGCAAATGCGATGCAGTGAACCACGATGTCTACCTTCCCTAGGTGGGCAGCGGCCTGTTCGTAGACCTTCTTGACCTGCTCTGGGTCCGTGGCATCGCACTCAACGAGCAGCGGGTTATCCAGTCCTGCCGTGGTCTTCTCAACCGGTGCCTTCATGCGCTCATTGAGATACGTGAACGCAAGTTCGGCTCCGGCGTCCAATAGTGCCTGTGAAATTGCCCATGCGATGGAACGCTGGTTTGCGACGCCGAAGACGACGCCTTTCTTTCCTGAAAGATCAATTGATGCCATATGAAGGAAGTATGTCCTCTAGTGCGGATTTCTCGCCAATGCTTCTGGTGCCTGTACAGCAGAAATAACAATATCACCCGTGGATGCTGGTTAGGTTACGCGAGCTACATGCTAGACTCCGCGTTGCGTGGTGGAGACTATTGATATGGTCTCGCGTGCTGGTATTTAAGAGGGGCTAAATGCTGATATTCCTGCGCCGATTTATTGCGGTAATCCTGATGCTCATGTTCTTTGCGGTGTTCCTGCTAACGCTCCTAATTGGGCGTGTACAGGACACAGTAGGAAATCCTGAACACCTAAAAGCTGAGCTGGTTCACATTGATCTTTACAACTTTGTCTATGACGATCTTGCAATCCCTCTTCTCGCCGATGTCCTTGAGAACCCTGACGATTTTCTGAACGATGACCTTTCAGAACTTGAGATACGTCCGGATGAGGATGCCGAACAGATCGTGGGACTGCTGCGTGACTTCCTGCCTCCGGAAGAACTGCAGTTGCGTGTTGAGCATGTGATTGACGAGTTCATCCCGTACATCACCGGGGAAACCGACGAATTTGCAATTCAGTTGCAACTTGAACCCAGAGTGGAAATGTGGCCGGATTTGTTGCAGGCCAGATTGGATAGCCTACAGGCCGGAGAACGCATGACCGAAGCCGTACTTGCGCCAGCACTTGAAGATGCATTGGCGTCACTATCAGATCAAGGCCTTGAGCTATCTATTACGAGCGCGCGAGCCGTCGAACTTGCGAAACAGATCGCTCCCGCCGATTGGATTGAAGAGCAGGTTGTTGTCGCGTCGCGGGCGGTTGCGGATTACCTGACGCGGACCGATGAAGAGTTCACCATCACAATCCAATTCGCGGACAGGCTGCCAACCGTTACCCGTGTGCTTAAAGAGGTGTTGGATGAGGCTGACGCTGAAACTTTCCTGTTTGAAAAGCTGATTGAACCGGGACTGAGAAAAGCTTTGGGCTCATTCACTGAGATCTCATACGGAATTGAAATCGCAGACCAGGACATCAAGGACGCCATTGAAGCTGTTGCGCCTGCGCCTTGGGTCAGAGAACAGCGCAACAATATTATCGACAATATCTCTGCTTACATTTCATCTGAGAGCGACTCGCTGGCTATCAGCGTGGAGCTAAAAGAACGAGCGGAGACTGCCGCCACCGAACTAACTGATCTGGCCAAAACGAAGCTGACG
>CAUZJA010000310.1:0-2630 GCA_963579925.1 Dehalococcoidia bacterium
TTGAGTACCTGTTCCGGGCTATGTCCTTTTCTTGGCATTTCTGCCTCCCTTCAATACTTCCAGTATCTGATCTTTCAACTGGATACGTTTGAGGGGGTCAGGTCAGTCCCATGAAGCCCACAAGCCGTGGACTGCCGATTCTGCTCGCATGCGTCGCTGTGCTTGCGGTGGCGTGTACATGGTCCAGTGCTGATCGCAACTCTCCTGCAACTTTGGAGTTGCGAGGCGATATTGAGTATTGGAACGACACCCATGCAGCGATGACGAGACTCCAAAACCGTATGACCCCGATAGCCCAGGAACTCATTAGTATTGGACCAGCGTTGGATTTGGCTGAACTGGACGCTTGAGAGAATCTCGGATCTGAACTTGCGCCGGTAATGGCAGACATATATTCGGAAGTGCTGAGGGCGTATATTCTCGTGACACCACCTGTCAGCCGCGATCTACCGGAACTGTATTTCGCAGAGACTGATAATTTTGGTGGCAAGCGGACCGTGATGTCGGCAGTTGCAGCCGCCTGGGCCGTCGGCGATTATGAGGCCACCATTGACGCATATGTATCGTTATTCGACTTGACCGAAACAGGGAAAACGATCGACAGACAACGTGTGGAACTCGCACGTCGGATTACAAATGGCTGTGCGCAATTTGATATTCCCGAGTGTGACGGTGTCGCTGGAGCCACCCGCTAATGTCCCGCGGTGATGGCAACAGCGCCGTGCACGGCGCGTAGGGCGTAATTCAGGGTATTTAGAGAACGGTTGTGAACACTTAGTGTCCAAACACTCGCGTGAGTGCCTTGTTGCCTGGTAAGCAATTCATATTGGCCGTGAGTATGGTGCCCCTGGTCGGACTCGAACCGACGACACCCGGTTTAGGAAACCGGTGCTCTATCCTCTGAGCTACAGGGGCGTGAGTGGGTGATTTGAATACGAAACCACCATTCTGGGCCGTTGGATGTACGGCGATGCATGCGGGATTACTCCCATTTTTACACCAACCGCTATGAATTCCAGCGGTTCCGTACACCAATGATACTGCCGCACGGCTCACGGTTTCATCTACCTAACGGACCGTATCGATCCGGTTCCACCGATCATCCGCTGATAGCCCACCGCAACCCGCACCGGGGGCCTACTGATACTGAGGGTGGCCCTGGCAGGGCTGAGATAGTGCTATTTGCGCCCGGTGAGCCTATTCCACTAGTTTCCTAGTTCGACTAGTACCTCATCGCTCTGGCATTTTAATTTTTGAGCACGCTGTTGGCGAATGTCAGCGACGGTATCCTCATCCCTTTTGGTCTGTCTAAATTCATAGAGTCGCTCTTGGGAGATCCGGAACCCTTCATCGCCAAGTGCTTTCTTTTGCTCAGCAACCCAATTCAGGAACTCGGTGTTATTCGGGGCACGTGATCCCCACCCGCGGCTAAATCTGTATTTCTTTGTGTTGCAGGAATCGCAAAGCGTCTTGTGATTTGAATGCGCGTTGTTCATTCGGTTGTTGTCCCAATGATCCTGCTGAAGGGCAACCGTCGAGGAACACATCTCGCCCTTGTCTCCCAAAAGACTTTTGGGGAAGTTTCTTCGATTGGCAGACACAGATCTCCTCATCTCATCACTCGGAGCGCGATTGTCGCTGATGGTGAAGAGAATCCAAAGCGTGGCCTGTCACGATGATGTGCGTAGGAACGAAGACTCTCGCTGGCAGCGCTGAGAAGCTGTAACGAATCGATTAGTCGCCACCATGCGCGCCGACGGGCTTGCGGGGGTGCCTTCTTATATTCAGGTAGCAGTCCGCGCGCTGAGATGCGAATTCGCCATTGGCGTATTTGGGATCGCTACGTGCCGTGGCAGGATTGGCCAATGGTGCGAAAAGACTTACCCGCTAGTGTCCGTTGCCTGCTATGTAGGCCCAACAGGAATGGCTTCGAGTACAGCGGCGATAGACTGGCCCGAATGGGTGAGCATGCGATCAATGTTCACGGTGTGGCAGCTGATGACCTAAAGAAGAGCCGCCTTGCTCCAGGAGAGGGCGGGCAGGTGTACTTGCTCCCCTCCGGTGAATGCTGGGTTCACATCGTGCGCGAGCTGGTCTGATCTTAGAACAGAGCCTGCTTAATCTGGGCCTAGCTACCGACCGCCACAGACGCGAAACGAGCGTCCGGTGAAGACTGTATGAATTGGGTTAAGGCCCCCACCGAACGCTCTAAGTCCAACGTAACAGCGAATCTGCAATCTGGCCAGTGGTATATGGCCTTGGCCGGGTAAGGGGGTAGGAGGGGGCGGAAGACTGCTGGAATACGCGATTAATTCGATATATTTCTGAGCGAACATCACCTCGGAAATCCCGTTACATTCCCCACAGACACCCCGCCTGATTCTCTCTCGCCGATTGCTCCAGGCCGACCAACGTGTCGCGGTGCTGCCCATCTCGCCTCCACGCCTCTGCCAATCCATCACCAATCAAGATCACGTCAATGGAGAACCCTTCGGCTGTGAACGCGTAAGCAAGCCGTCTCCCATAACTGTCTGTTGCCCGCGGACCGCTCTCTAAGCGCACCGTAGCGCCCGCAAGTTGGCGCAAACGATCAGTAGCTTCTGCATAGCAAGGTTCCCGCGCTCCGGGGT
>CAUZJA010000311.1:0-2628 GCA_963579925.1 Dehalococcoidia bacterium
ACAGCAATAATCAGTGTGCCACTTTGTACCACTGGCTCCACTGCGTCTCCGGTGCTAGGAAGCGCTGTTGCCGTCACAACGACAACGTCAGGTGGAAGTTCGACGATTACCGTCTGTACCACCTGCCGTACCACCTCCTCTGTGACCACGACGGTCTGTACAATCCTTTCGCCGGGGACTTGGACCTCGACTTCTACGGTTTGCACAACCGTGTCGCCGGCAACTTGGACCTCGACTTCAACGGTTTGTATAACCGTATCGCCAGGGACCATCACCGTGTCACCGGGAACAAGAACCGTCTGTACGACGATCGTCTCGGTACTGCCACTACAGGCAATCGCGGCCAACAGTAGTCCCGCGAAAACGGTGACCCCCATCGCTCTGATCGCTCTGCCTCGTATGAAATACATTAACAACTCCTCCAGTTGAGTTGACCTATCACTGGCCTTTGCACTCAACTTAATGAAGTCCAAATTGACCAACTGATGTCACTCTTTACAGTGCGCCCACAATGGGTTAGCACGCTTATTCGTGCCCAATACGGGAACGCGACCCTTGACTATCCGCGTCGCTCACATTGAGACACTTGCGGAAAACGTCAAATTATTACCTCCGAGTCGCTATCATGTCAAGAAGTAATTTCCCGCTTTTTCGACGGCCTCGCCATCAAACCCCCGTCACGGGATGAGGTCCCCACGCGGATCCTCAGGGCGACGAATCGATGTGGACGCGTCACTTAAAACCCCCATGTACCCGCCCCAAACTCTTCAGCAAAAAGCCCCTAACGGGGCCGTAACGGGGGCTAACGCGCACCCGGAAACTCAATCGCCGGATGCTTCAACAACTCCTCCTCAATCAGATCAGACCCCAACCCAGGCCTATCCGTAATCTGAAGGTGCCCATCCTTGATCTCAAACGGATGCGTCATAAGATCATCCCGCCACGGAGCATCGTCCACATCAAACTCCTGGATAAAGAAGTTCGGCACCGTAGCGCACACCGCCGCCGACACCAACGTGTTGATCGGGCTGTGGCAGTTATGCGGCGCAAACAGCGTCTCATACGCATTCGCGAGATCGGCGATCTTCTTGCCCATCGTAATACCGTTCCACGCAAGGTCCGGCATGATTATGTCTTGCGAGTAGTTCTGCAGAAACGGCCGATACCCCGTAGTGCCAAAAATACTCTCACCAGTGCAGATAGTCGTACTGGTCGAATCCCGGATCACCCGCAGCGCCTCCGCGTCGAATGTCTCCGTCTCCAGCCACATCATGTCGAACGGCTCCAACGTCTGCGCCAGCTTGATCGTCCCACCCAGCTTGAACGAAAACGCAACATCAATCGCGATCCCAACGTCAGGCCCAAGCGCCTCACGGAACGTCCCCACAACCGCCTCCGCATTCCGCCGCGCCGATGCGGGAGCGTCACCGGCAGGCGCCACCCCGCCCAATCCTGGCCGAATCGGCAAAGCATCCGGCCGATCCTTGAGCGCGAACATGTTCGTCTTGATAGCGGTGTACCCGCGATCCTTAACCTCCTGCGCCAGTTCACGAATATCGTCCGTGGTTTGTACACGCTTGACGCCAAGGCGATCAGTCATCCACTTGTCGCGTGCACGCGTCGACCCGCAGTGCGACCAGTAAAGCCGCAACTCATCACGCATCTTGCCGCCCAGAAGCTGCCACACCGGCGCGTTCAGGACCTTGCCTCTGATGTCCCACAGAGCCGAGTCAATCCCGGACATGCCCTTGAACGCGATCCCCGCCGAGTGCCGGATGTTCACGTTATATAGATCCCACCAGATGGATTCGACCTGCATAGGATCACGCCCGACAACAAACTCAGCCAGACGTTCCACCATCGCAGTGATCGGCCCCGGCGCACCCCAGTCTGTGCAATCACCCCAGCCGACAACGCCGGGGTCCGACGTCTCGATCTTCACAAACGTCCACGGCCTGAAACCGCCATCCACGACAAACGTTTTGATATCCGTAACTTTGAGTGCCATGCAGCTACTTCCCTCTAGGTTTGTTAACTCTGTGCGCCAGCGACACCCTTGGCTCGAAGTGCTTTGATTTCGTCTGGCGAGTAACCCGCGAACTCCAGAATCTCGTCCGTGTGCTGACCCAGCGTCGGCGCTGCCGATTTCAACTGCGCAGGCGTGCCAGACATCTTCACCGGGTTGCCGATGTTGTGTACCGCGCCCGCCGTCTCATGCTCCAGCACAACGTCCATCCCCCGCGCAATAACCTGCGGGTCGGACCACGTCTCCTCCATGTTGTAAATCGGCCCGGCCGGAACACCAGCCTCCTCCAGCACCGCAATCCAGTGCGAGGTAGGCTGCGTCGTGGTCGTCGCCTCCAGCTCCGCTTCCAGCTCATCCAACGATCCCATGCGCGCAGCATTGCTGGCGAATCGTTCATCTTCCAGCAGATCGTCGCGTCCAATAGCCGAGGCAAACCGCTCCCAGTTGGCCTGGTTCGCAGCACCAATGTTGAAATAACCGTCAGAGGTCTTCAGCGCCTGATACGGAGCAGCGAGCCTGTGGCGGGACCCCGCCGGCTCCACCGCAATACCCTCCGACCAGTAGATAGCAGACTCCCACACCGTGTAGGCAATCGCCGACTC
>CAUZJA010000312.1:0-2559 GCA_963579925.1 Dehalococcoidia bacterium
TTTGGCGACCAGGTCTTCCTTGATCGGCTCATCGTAAATCTTCTGCATCAGCGGAGTGGACTCCTCCAGTGATGCGGCGGCAATCTCAGCGTAGATCTCAGTTGAGTCTTCGTACCGAACGTGAAGACCATTCAGGTTCAGCACCGCAAGACCCCCTACCTGACCAAGCTGTATGGCAAATTGGGGGTCTACGATTGCGTCCATGGCTGATGCCATGACTGGAATCCCGAAGTCGACAGTTGTGTCGTTATTGAAATCTGGGATGGACATCGTTGTGTCCACCATCTCGGGATTAATAGTGACCTGGCCGGGAGCAATGGCCACGTCGTCGAATCCGTAAGCCGGACGGAGTTCTTTCTTAATCGGGTAACTCAAAGCAACACCTCACCACGCGGTTGTCACCCTCCAGTCCAGGAGAGGGTGGGACGCTAATCTCGCAGCATACGAGACCAACCCGGGTCCAGTCGCACGTGCGTCGCAAAAGTCGTTGCCGGACCCGACTTTTGAAGACGATGTCACGCGCAGCGGGTATCCATCTGAGTATACGAGAGCCGCGACGAAAATCGTAGCCCTCATGTGGAGATTATTGGGGTGGATTCCTAGAGAATCTTAGACATCACTATCCTCGATATCGAATAAATCGGGTGCCCAGCCCCGACATCCACACCGATCAGGAGCACCAGAACCCCCATGACCCAACCGCCGCCCATCACACTTGAAGGCATGATCGATCATGCTGGCAACCAGCTGACGAAGATGCCGGATCAAATCTCTCCGGGTCCTAACCCTGTGCTGTTCAATGGCGCAGGAGAAGTTCTGCTGCAGCGGCGAGCAGACAACGGGATGTGGGGGCTTCCGGGTGGTCATCACGAAATTGGCGAAAGCTCCGAAGCCTGTGCTATTCGTGAATGCTGGGAGGAAACTGGCATCATGACGAAGGTGAAGCGGCTAACAGGCGTCTATTCAGAACCCGGAGGACACAATATCCTCCGCTACCCCAATGGTCACATGGTGCATTTCGTAATCATTGTTTTCGAGGTTGAATATGTCAGTGGCGATATCATCGTGTCATCGGAGAGCAAAGAGGTCCGCTAGTGGCCGGTTGCTGCACTGCCGGACGACATCCTTCACGCAGCACGCCGGCGGGTGAACGATGCTACGAGGGAACAGGAAGCAGCGTTCAGCCGGTAGGCGGTTGGAGGCCGCGCCCAGCCTTAGTATGTAAAACGCCTTGGCGATTGCTACGCGAAACGCGAGGCCGGTGCCCGTTGCCCCCTACTCCACCGTCACACAGACGGGTTTAGAGCCATTGATGCAGTATCCAAGCTTGTTCCACCGAGTTTCCAGTGGCTGCAAGTTGCCAGCGTTGTCCATTGCACGCGCTACGATGGTGTAATGACCCGGCTCTGAGGGTGTCCACTCCAGGTGCCACTGTTGCCATGAGTATCCGTTTGAACTTTCGTCCAGATGGGCTTCCTGCCAGTTCTCGCCGCCATCGATACTCACGTCAACGCGCCGCACCGGACCATCGCCAGACCACGCCATACCGCTGATCGCAGCGGAGCCTCCCGAAGGTAGTGACGTGCGGTGCTCCGGCCAGTTGACGAGGGATTTGATTGCTAATCGTCTGATCTGCTGGTCGATGCCGGCCTCATCCTCAATGACGTAACGCTCAGTCTGGAAAAACCCCACGAATGGGTTCTCAAGTACACGGATTCGCTTCAGCCACTTCACCGATGCCATTCCGTACCATCTCGGCACAATGAGGCGCACGGGGAAGCCGTGATCTGGCGTCAGCGCTTCACCGCTCATCTCGTAAACCAAGAGTGTGTCTGGGTGCAACGCTACCTGTAATGGGAGACTGCGCTGATAGGGAACGACGTCTCGGCCCGGAGCGGGTTCGCCGCTGTCTTCGCCTTCAAATAGAACCTCGACCGCGTCAGAACTGATTCCCGCCTGTTGCAAGAACGGCTTGAGTTGCACGCCCGCCCAGATCGCATTGGACACAGCACCATCTTCGAAAGGATTGCCCGGTATGCCCGGACCAAGATCCGAGCGATTGTTACCGGCACACTCCAGCATCGCTGGCAGTGTCGTCTTCGGGAGCCGTAGTAGCTCTGAGTAGGTGACCTCTATGGGGTTCGAAACTGCGCCTTCAATGGATAGCGACCACTCCGATGAGTCGATTTCGGGCACGGTGTAGTGATTCCGAACATAGAAGAGAGGCGTGGGAGTCAGCCAACTGCGCAGTCCTGCGATTGGAGTCTCGCCAACGACCGGCGAGGTATCTATCGGCTTGAGCTCGGCAGAACCGGGCCGAGTGCCGACGGGATCCTCAGCAACTGCTATTGGTTCGACATCGGTACATGTACAAGTTGGCACTGAGTTCTCCTTGGCCGATGGCATACTGCGCAAAATTTGTCGCACGTATACCCACCATGATCTGATTCAGGAATTGCTGCATGGGGAGTGTCCGCTCGTAGCCACCCACTACCGACCGCGTCATCCTGAGGGTCGCCGAAGGATCTCGGCGTGATGCGCAGAAATCGGTTCTATGAC
>CAUZJA010000313.1:0-2544 GCA_963579925.1 Dehalococcoidia bacterium
TCCGGTTGATGGAGGCAAGCCTCTCGATGGTGTCGATGTGACGCAGATCCTGCGGGGTGACGCCCAGTCCAGCTACCCGGACAGGTTCTGGCAGTGGAACAACTACGCTCCCATTGGAACGTCAAACGCCGCAATGCGGAGTGGCGACTGGAAGCTCGTGCGCCCCGTGAACTCCGGGATCCACTTTGCGACACCAGAAGACGAAGAACTGGCCGATAGGTACGTCGCGAAAGACATCGAGTACAAGTACCAACCAGAAAACATCCCGGAGATGTTCCGCTGGCCGGAGCCTGAGCGAGTGATCCCAGAGCCACGACCAGTAGAGCTCTACGACCTCAGCACGGATCCCAACGAGACGAACAATCTGGCGTCAGATCAGCCTCAACGAACTACGAAGATGCTGAGCCAGCTGGGATCGTGGTTTGAAGAAGTGGAGACGGAGCGACAGGCGATACCGGCCGTTTAGCCGCCAGCGCCCGTGCAATGACCTCCTCATCGTGGCGTCGCATCTCCCAGAAGGCCAGGAACACGTCCCAAACCTGCGGGACTGACGTGCATTCGAAAATCTCACGCCTTCGGATGCGCGCTCGCCAGCCGGTTGTGATGTACCAGGCCAGGTTCTTCTTGATCTGGATGAGTGCACGGCGTTCCCAGAGGTGTTCTTCCATCAGGCGCACGTGATCTTCAATCACACTTCGCCTGAATTCATCCTGAGCATCCCGATCCATGTGTTCATACTCTTCAGAGAATATCCACGGGTTGCCCATCGCACCCCGCCCCACCATCACTGAATTGCAGCCCGTCTGCTCGACCATCAAGCGCGCTTCAGCCCGGTTCGTTACGTCGCCGTTGCCTGTCACAGGGATATCGACGGCCTCTACAACGCCTCGAATGATCTCCCATGGTGCCTTGCCGCTGAATTTCTGGGATCGAGTCCTGGGATGCACTGTGATGCCGTCAATACCAATGGATTCAGCCAGTTCCGCAACTTCTACTGCATTCAGGTGCTCATAGTCCCAGCCGCCGCGAATCTTGATCGTTAGCGGAATGGATATCGCCTCACGCACGGCCTCAAGGATTGCCCGGGATTTATCCAGGTCCTGCATCAGCGCCGCGCCTTTGCCCTTGGCCACAATCTTTCGGGCGGGGCAGCCCATGTTGATGTCGACAACATCGGTACCCATGTCTTGCAGCATCCTGGCGGCCTCAGCCATCGATTCCGGTTCATTGCCAAGCAGTTGCATGGCGATGGGGTGCTCTTCTTCCAGGAATTTCGCCGTGTCTATAGCGCGACGACTGGAATAGACGAGCGACGTTGCGTCTATCTCCTCGCTGGTCGTCATTCCGCTACCGCATCGGCGCACAATTAGTCGAAACGGCAGGTTCGAAATGTCCGCCATTGGCGCCATTCGCACCAGGGCGCCAGTATCTACATCTTTCAGTTGCATCAATCTAGTTTACGTGCGGATACGCTGTCGGCAAAACTACTATTGATATCATTCATTGACAGTCACACCACTGAACTGACGGTGTATTTGGAGAAAAAGGTACCCTTCGAGGGCCTCGGGAAACCTTTTTTTCAAACACACCTCGATTCATCGGCAATCTCATTTTCACCAGGGCAAGCAGCAACCCATGTTCGAATCTCTAAGCGACAAACTCGGCGGCGTCTTGAATGGTCTCTCCAAGAAGGGGCGGCTGATGGAGAAGGACATCGATGAGGCGCTGCGCGCAGTACGACTCGCCCTGCTTGAGGCAGACGTCGATTTCAAAGTTGTTCGGCAGTTCGTAAAGAATGTAAAAGAGAGAGCGATCGGAGACGACATATTCGGCTCGCTAACGCCAGGGCAATCGGTCGTCAGGATCGTGCAGTCGGAACTTACATCCATTCTCGGTGGCCAGACCGAGGAGTTGGCTCGTTCGGAGAGGCCTCCAACTATCATCATGATGGTTGGACTCAACGGAGCCGGTAAGACGACCTCTGCGGCGAAGCTGGCGCTCCAGATTCGCAAAGAAACCAAGCAAGATGTCATGCTAGCGGCATGTGACCTTCAGCGACCTGCGGCGATCGAGCAGCTCAATCAACTGGGCAAGCAGATCAATATTCCGGTTCACAGCGAAGACCCCGCCGGGAACAGTCCGTTGAAAGTCGCTCAAAACGCCATCAAGGTGGCGCAGGCAGCAAACTCCTACTGGCTCATCATTGACACCGCCGGTCGTGTAGCAATCGATGATGAGCTGATGGGGGAGCTGGAAGAACTTCGGGACAAGATCAATCCCGCAGAGACGCTGCTTGTTCTTGATGCGCTCACCGGACAGGATGCTGTGCAATCAGGTGGGGAGTTCCACTCACGCATTGGCGTATCCGGAATGATCCTCACTAAGATGGATGGCGATTCCCGTGGTGGTGCAGCACTCTCCATGCGTTCGGCGACTGGCGTTCCCATCAAGTACATCGGCACGGGTGAAAAGGTGGACGCATTTGAGACGTACCATCCCGACCGATTGGCAGGCCGAATCCTTGGTATGGGTGACGTGGCGTCA
>CAUZJA010000314.1:0-2523 GCA_963579925.1 Dehalococcoidia bacterium
ACGCCAATAAAGATGATAAATATTCCTATGGCGAGCGATACCACTGGCGTCCGCTTTTTGCGACGCGTCCAACTAAGACTGTGGCCGATTACCAGCGCGCCGATGGATCCGAGCGGGATCAGTGGGTCGACGCCCACGTAGATCAGCGAAAAAGCGGCCCATGCGGCGGCCAGGAAGCCCATAACTCGCAATCTAGCCGAGTGCTCCGGCTTATCGTCAAAGATGCGTCGGAAGAGTGACTTTCGCTCCTCCGATTTTGGCGCGGCGTTCGACTTGCTAGTCTTGTGGCCGTTTGAGCCCGCTGGAATGGTGAGGTTCATGCCGCTATGTCCATTGGCTTCTCATCAGCGACGCGCGGGCGAGAAGCTGCTCGCCGTGTGACGCCATTTTCGATTGCCGCCAGTGCTTCCCGGAGCTCACCCTTTACGCACGGGATTGCTGCCACTCCGGCGTGCAAGAGCCGGCCAACTGCCGGGCCAGACTCATCGCCATATGTGAAACCTTCCAGAACAACCGCTGCGCCTCGTCGGCTTAGCGACGCAATGGCTGAGATTGATGCGACGTCTTTCGATGAGACGACAGTGAATACTCGTTGGCCGGGCATGACGTCTTTGAGGCTTGTAGACATAGGGCTACCGGGATCGCGTTCTGCGATGGCCAGTGTGTGCATGACATTCGACCAGTCGTAGGTCGGCTGCGCGAGTTCGGAGCCTGTTGCCACACTCACTGAGCCGCCACGGACGGAAATTGCCCGCGCCACGGATGCACACAGGGTTGCTGCGTATTCCAGCGTGGATTCCGAGCCTTCGCCATGATCAAACGTCAGGTCGAGTGCGACCACGACGGAGTCTTCGGCGCCTGCATCGTACTGTTTGACTGATGGTCGGCCAGTTCGAGCGGTGTTCTTCCAGTGAATATCACGAATGGTGTCGCCGTAAACGTATCGTCGAGAACCGGAGGTCTCATCGCCACGACGTACGCGCCTCCGTGAGCTTGCGTCTCCCGCGTTTGCTCCAATGAGGCCAACGCGCTCCATGTGGAACCAGCGCGGGTGAACGAGCACTTTGCCCGGCACGTCGATTCTCCTGCGACGCCGGAACAAGCCGAACGGCAGCCTGGCTTCCAGAACGACTTCGCCAAAGTGTCGCATGACAGCGTACCTGTCGAACCGCGCTGGTTGCGGGCTGGGATTCGGGCGAAGAAGAACTTCTGACGTGTTTCTGAGTCGCCCTTTGAGGATGATGACTGGGCTGCGCTCAAGAAATAGCGGGGAATTCGAGTGTTGTTCACCACACTTAATTCAATCCCCAACTCGTCACCTACAACAGGAGCTACGTCACCGCTGCATCGACGTGGCATGTGCACTGAGCGCGCCACTTCCAACTTCGGCACGGTGAGCCACGGTACGACTGCGCTGAGCAGGATGATGCCCCAGAGCATTGCGTCGGCCACGTGAAGCCAGCCAACTCTGGTCGCGCTGGCGACGAAGAAGACAGCGATGGCAACTAGCACGAAGCCGATTCCGCGTCGAGTAATCACTGGGCGATTCTCAGTTCGCAGGCGCCAATGGCGCTCTCAGGAAGTTGATCGAGAATCATCAATCAGGCTGGGACCTGCGTGGTGCGAAGCACGTTCTCGATCACATCGTGCGATGTTCGGTCGCTCGCGCCGCTCATCATGAGCCGATGCGCTGTGACGAACGGCGCCATGGCCTGCACGTCCTCTGGAACGATGTAGTCACGAGCATCCATCGCCGCCCGCTGGAGGGCAGCGCCGCCACGTGGGCTCACTCCGTAATCCACGGACTCAGCCGTGCGGGTGGATGCGACAACGTCAACGATGTACTGGCGAACCGGTGTGGCGACATCAACTTTGGATGTGACCACCTGCATCTCTAGGACGCGCTCTTCTGTGACCAGAACTTGCAGTTCTGGCATGCCGTGCTGCGAGCGTCGGAGAATCTCCGCTTCATCGTCTCGAGAAGGCATTCCCATGTTCATCGACACCATAAATCGGTCCAGTTGAGAGTCCGGTAACGGGAATGTTCCGTGGCTCTCCTGGAGGTTCTGGGTTGCGATCACCAGGAATGACGATGGGAGCGGTCGGACTGCGCCTTCAACGCTGACCTGGCGCTCTGCCATCGCTTCCAGCAACGCTGACTGCGTGCGTGGCCCGGTTCGGTTGATCTCGTCTGCGAGGACGATGTTGGCGAAGATTGGGCCTTCAATGAAATCGAATCGTGCCGATTGCAGGTCCACTACTGATGTGCCGGTAATATCGCTTGGCATCAGGTCTGGCGTAAACTGGATTCGCTTGAAATCACAGTCGATTGATCGTGCCAGCGTCTTGGCCAGCAGGGTCTTGCCTACTCCGGGAAGATCTTCCAGAAGGATGTGACCTTCGGAAAACAGACCCAAGAGGGAGAGATGGACGGTGAGGCCGCCGGTGACGACAACGGTAGAGATGTTGTCTTTTAGTTCCTTTACATCAGCGGCGAACTGCTGGAGTTCGTCCGATGTGAGG
>CAUZJA010000315.1:0-2505 GCA_963579925.1 Dehalococcoidia bacterium
ATCTTCTCAGGACTGTGACCTTTTCTTGGCATTTCTGCCTCCCTTCATGAGAGCCCAGTTTCCAACTTTCAACTGGACTCGTTTGAGGGGGGCAGGTCATGACCAATGGAGGTTCCCACCTACTGACCGCCAATGGGCCTGCAGCGGAGCTTTGTATATACCGGGGTAGCGGTTCTAGCGCTGAAAGTTGCCAGCGCAGCCGTCACCTAACAATGCCGTTCGAGGCATGAATCCCGCCAACGGCACGGTTAATCGCCCAACACCGAATTGGTTATTTCGACCGCGTGGCGTGCATAGGAGCGATATCGCGAAACGCTAGATGAGCGTTCCCTCGATCAAGAAAGGGGAACCGCAAGGCGCCATCCTGAGCCGGTCAAAGGGTGGGCGGCAGAGCGACAGCCCCCTCACCCCAGCCCTCTCCCGAAATAGGAGAGGGGGTAAGGCAAGATCTACGCGTTTGCTCGGTTCTTGGCTATCCAGCCGTCTACCAAACGCACGCCTTCATCTACTACGTCCGACTGCATGCCCTTCTGGGCTGCAATGGTCTGGACAAGACGGTCTACTCGCTCGATGTTCGGAGCGCCGTTAGCGAGTGCTCTTGCTGCTGATGATGGGTTCACCAATGACAGCGCTGCGTTGGAATACTTCTCGAACACCACGAGGTCATCGCGTTCACCGCCGAGGGCCACACAGAGATCAACTACCCATTCGTAGACCGACTGGGTAGCGGCGATATCCGTGTGGACCGCTTCTTTGATTGGCCGCATTTCGTCTTCCTGGACGCAGCGGTAGTTGCCTGCCATGAGCATGGCCCACTTGGCCAGCGGCGTGAAGATTGAATCGTGCACGCGGAGCTTGACCGGGAGTTCGACTTTGGCATCGCCGGTATCGTAGCGAATCGCCTGGATATCTGCAGCTAGTTGCTCAATGATTGCGGTGTGGGCATCTGACTCAAAGCGAGCTGCTTTGAAGTTGGTTGGCAGGCCAACCTGGAGCACGTTCATCTTGTCTGCGGGCGGTCGGAACGCCTGCGGGTCCGGGCTGCAAAGCGTCATCAGCGCCGGGTCGAAGCTGTCCCAAACTGTGGGGTCGGTGTACGAGCCAGTCAGCGCGCCGGCGTCGATGCCATCGAAGCGCCTGAGATATGTCAGCGGCGGCATGTTCATGATCGACATGCACGGAATGCCTGATGCTGAAACGGCGTTGGTCAGATCCTTTACGCCAGCTGAACTGTACTGCGGCTCCTGCATGGCCAGCACGATGAGATCGTAATCGGCCGGGGTGAACGCCGTGGTCCCACCAGCGGAGAGTCTGCCGGGCATGTTCTTGGAGTTGAGTTCTACGAGTCCTTCAACCCCACGGGCAGGCAGCCGAACGATTGCACCCTCAGAATTGATGAGGTCGGCTTCTTCGGGCAAACAAACAAGATCTACGTCGTGCCCGGCGAGCGCGATCTTTGCGCCAAGTAGCGATCCGTACGAAGCACCAAGGATAAGAATTCTGTAGCTCATCGTCCGTACGCTCCCAACTCAAAGTATGGCCAAATGGTGACACGACTCTCAGTGTGAACTCAAAAGTCCCGTCAGACGGCCTACCTTACGCGATCTGAACGCCCCATGCTGAGGGCATCTTGTGAGGATGCCCCCAACGAACCTACACGGGAAGAATAATCGCCCCTGGCTCTTCGCCGTTGTAGAGGCGGGTGGCGTTGTGAATTGCCCAATCCAGCGCCTTCTCACGCGCCTCAATGCTGGAGCCTGCGAGGTGCGGCGTCAGATAGACGTTTCGCCTGTCCTTGAGGTCGTTGGAGGCCTCAATCGGCTCGATTTCGGTCACATCGATGCCTGCGCCCTTGATCTGCTCGGAATCAAGCGCTCGGATCAGCGCCGCCTCATCGATGACCGGTCCGCGGCAGGTGTTGATGACAATAGTCGTCGGCTTCATTCGCTCGAACTCTGAGTCGCTGAGAATGCCTCGCGTGCTGCGATCCAGCGGTACGTGACAGGTGATGATGTCTGACGTCTCAATCAGTTCGTCGAATGAAACCCGCGTCGCGTGGGCCGCCTCTTCATATTCGGCGTCGAACTCACGAGTGTCGTGGTAAACGACTTCGCACTCCCAGCCTTGCAGCCGCTTCGCAACTCGAGAGCCAATCTGGCCCAGGCCGATGATGCCGACTCGCTTGCCGGTGAGTTCATGCAGCTCTTCCCAGATGTCGTAGAAGTCGTCGCCGTACTTGCCGCTGTAGAGGTTCTCCACCTGTCGGCCAATCTGACGATATGCGGCAACCATCAGCATCACAGCGTGTTCGGACACCGCCACGGAGTTTCCGCCGTGGTTGTTGGCGACCCGTATGCCCTTCTCCGCAAGATCAGCCACTGGCAAATAGTCCGTACCAGCACTCAGCGCCTGGATCAGCTTCAAATTTTTGGCAGAGTCAACCATGTCTGGCTCAAAACTGCGCATCCACGGAATCACAACATCCGCGGTCTCAACTAGAGCGGC
>CAUZJA010000316.1:0-2501 GCA_963579925.1 Dehalococcoidia bacterium
AACTTGGAGTGCACCGCCGCCAGGGCGATACGATGGTAGAAAAAGGCGTAGACGTGATGATGTCTGTAGACATTGTTGTTGGCGCTTTCCGTGATCTCTACGACACGGCAATCATCGTCAGTGGCGATGGCGATTTCTACCCTGCGATGCAGGCGGCAAAGGACCTTGGCAAGCACACCGAAGTGGTTGCGTTTGAGAGCAACCTCTCGCCAGAGGCAAAGAGGGTAGCCGACAAGGCCATTCTGCTCCGCAAAACTCACTTCACAGGGCTGTGGACTCGGGGCCGAAAAACGGCCGTTTCCAAATCATCTTCAGACGATTCTGAGACAGAGAAGAAGCCAAGTCGCTCAACTACTACTCGACGAAGACGGCCGACCACGGCATCATCTTCAAGGTCGTCATCATCGACGATGGAGGAGAAGACCACTGATCAGGCTGAGAACAAAGTTGAAGACGCAGCAGAAGAGAAACCAGCTCGCAGTACGCGTCGGCGACGACCAATCTCCCGAAGGTCTTCATCAAGCGGATCATCCAACGGAGCGAGTGAGAAGACAGAGTCAACGTCTGGTGACTCTTCTCCTAGTGATTCAACTGGCAGCGATTCAACACCAGAGCCGGCACAAGAACGCACACCAGCACCTGAGTCAGCTCCAGCCTCATCAAACAGCTCTTCGAATGACTCTAGTGACTCTGGCAGCAACTCATCTGGCGGCAGTTCATTTTCTAGCGGTTCTTCTGGCAGCGATTCTTCGTCAAAGTCCTCTGGTGAAAGTAGCGGATCAGTTGGTGGCAGTTGGTGGCGTCGCAACCGTCGCGACTCATCTGACGACGAGTAGTTCCCGTTTATGACGGCCCTCACTGGTAAGCAGGGCCGTCGGGCGGAAACATAGATGGAGCCTGCGGCGCGGCTTCGCGCGGTTGTATCGTTCATCCCGGCGAACATGGCCGCGGTCGTCTTTCCGACGACCGCGGTGATACTGGGGGATTCGCTAATCTACATCGTGCTGCCACTCTCCATCGTGGAGTTTGGGATCACTGAAACGTGGGGGCTGAGTACTGCGTTCTGGGTTGGTTTTGCGCTTTCAGTGAACCGATTCATCCGGCTGGCTACGAATACCCTGGCGGCGCAGACGTACCTCCACTTCGGATTGCGATGGCCACTGGTGGCCGCAACAGCGCTGGGCGCGTTGACCACTCTGAGCTACGGCTTCACCAAAGGCGCGATCGCGCTGATCATCGCTCGGGCGTTGTGGGGCCTGGCGTACTCACACCTGAGGCTGGCCGCCCAACTGACGGCGCTGGATATGGCAGACAATCGAGCGCGCGGCAAGCTATTTGGCATTTTCAACTCAGGCCAACGCGCCGGAAGCTTTGCGGCGGTCACTGGCGGCGCATTCCTGGCCAGTGCATACGATCGCGACGTCACGTTCACCGTGCTGGCGGCTATCGGGCTGATCGGCGTACTGATCGCCACGCGTGCGCCAACGCTTACGCCGCATGTTCACGCGGCAAGCCCGTCCGGTGAACCGCCAACGGGAAGCACCATGTGGCGAATCCTCATCGGTGCATCGGGCGACATATCTCTCCACATGCGTCGACTGATGCTGTCGATCAGTTTCCTGCGATTCAGCACAGCATTCGCAGCGAACGGTCTGGTGATATCCACGGTCACGCCGTACATCGAAGAGATCCTGGCAGGAGATGCCACTTTGTTTGGCGCTGGCGTCAACGTGTTCACACTAGCCGGAATACTGGTGGGCGTCCGCTGGTTCGCGAATCTGGCGCTGGCGGTCCCGTTTGGCCACGTGGCAGACGTGTTCGGTAGACGCCGGACGATCACCGTGGGGATCACGCTAATGCTGGCGTCACTGGCCGTTGCAGGTCTCGCACCCAACCTTGAGATGGTGGTGTTGAGCCTGCCAGTCCTGTTCCTCAGCGGGACCCTGCTGGAGACTGCGTTAGATGCAGCGATGGGTGAATCAACACCGCAGTCATCTCGCGGGGCCGGAATGGCGCGCTACGGAACGTGGCTCGATCTTGGAGCAGCGATCGGCCCCATCCTGGGGTTCGTGATCGGTGAGCGATTTGGCTTCAGCACGGGCTACTGGATAGCAGTAGCAGTGGTTGGTGTGGCAGTTATGTTGTATCTGAAGGAGAGTAGGCCAGAGACCCGGTAGCTGTGGGTCTTGGTTCTCCTGGTCCGTCGAACGGCCCCATCATCGCCTCATCCGCCGAGTGCGGCTGCATCCAACTTGTCGCGACATCCAACGTGGGACCGGGCAAGCCCGGCCGTTACCGCGGGAGAAAAACGCCGAGTGCGACACTCATCTCAACACTAGGCCGATCAAATCCACATGATGGACGATCACTCAGTTTCCGGGCCCCAAGTGGCCGTCTGCCAGGACTTACCAGTCGGGTTGGGTGGCGTCGAAATCGTTGTTCGTCAGGCGCTTCTGGTTGCCGCCGCGGTCATCCATAACGAAGAGATCAAAATCACCGTC